>NZ_JACKZU010000229.1:0-12927 GCF_014222165.1 Nostoc sp. 2RC | reverse complement strand
GAGTTAGGAGTTAGGAGTTAGGAGTTAGGAGTTAGGAGTTAGGAGTTAGGAGTTAGGAGTTAGGAGTTAGGAGTTAGTAATAAAAACTCATAACTGACAACTCATAACTGACAACTCATAACTGACAACTTATAACTGACAACTCTATAATTCATAACTCTATAATTCATAATTCATAACTCTCAACTCCTAACTCATACTTAATTACCCCTAACTGGAAAAATCAAGGGGAGAAAAAACCAAAATGACTGTCGCTCAACAACCAGAAGCTTTAAACTTTGAGTGTGAAACTGGGAATTACCATACCTTTTGCCCAATTAGCTGCGTGGCGTGGTTATACCAAAAAATTGAAGATAGTTTCTTTTTGGTGATTGGGACAAAAACTTGTGGCTACTTCCTGCAAAATGCAATGGGGGTGATGATTTTTGCCGAACCCCGCTATGCAATGGCTGAGTTGGAAGAGGGAGATATTTCGGCACAGCTGAATGATTATGAAGAATTGAAGCGGTTGTGTTTGCAGATTAAACGCGATCGCAATCCCAGTGTAATTGTCTGGATTGGCACTTGCACCACTGAAATCATCAAAACAGATTTGGAAGGTTTAGCACCGAAACTCGAAGCTGAAATTGGTATTCCCATCGTTGTGGCGCGTGCTAACGGTTTAGATTACGCCTTCACCCAAGGAGAAGACACTGTGTTAGCTGCAATGGCTAATCGTTGTCCCGATAAAGCGCCAATGGCGGAAACAGAGAAAAACGAACGCAATGCCATTCAAAAGCTGCTGAATTTCGGTAAGAAGAAAGAAGAAGTCGTCCAAGAAGAATCTGAGTACGTAGACCACCCACCCTTAGTTCTCTTTGGTTCCCTTCCCGACCCGGTGGTTACGCAGTTAACCTTAGAACTGAAGAAACAAGGCATCAAAGTTTCCGGCTGGTTACCCGCTAAACGCTTCACCGAACTGCCAGTTTTGGAAGAAGGGTATTATGTTGCTGGTGTCAACCCCTTCCTCAGCCGCACAGCTACAACTTTAATGCGCCGCCGCAAATGTAAACTCATCGGCGCACCCTTCCCCATTGGCCCCGATGGAACCCGCGCTTGGATTGAGAAAATTTGCTCGGTATTTGGTATTACTCCCAAAGGTTTGGACGAACGGGAAGCTCAAATTTGGGAAAGCTTGGAAGATTACGTCAAACTCATTCGCGGTAAGTCTGTATTCTTCATGGGTGATAACTTGCTGGAAATCTCCCAAGCACGGTTTTTGGTGCGCTGTGGGATGACAGTTCACGAAATCGGCATTCCCTACATGGATAAGCGCTATCAAGCAGCTGAATTAGCGCTACTGGAGAAAACTTGCCAAGAAATGGGTTCGCCGTTACCAAAGATTGTGGAGAAGCCAGATAATTACAATCAACTCCAGCGAATTTATGAGTTGAAACCAGATTTAGTAATTACTGGTATGGCTCATGCCAATCCCTTAGAAGCACGCGGTATTAATACAAAATGGTCTGTGGAGTTCACTTTTGCTCAAATTCACGGCTTTACAAATGCGCGTGACATGTTGGAATTGGTGACTCGTCCGTTGCGTCGCAATAATAATTTGAAAGATTTAGGTTGGGAAAAGTTGGTTAAGGAAGAAGCGAAGATTTAGAATTTAGCTTTTTATTGGGTAGGGGGATTCTCCACTGCCTTTTATACAGTAGACTTCTTGGCCTTAGTCGGGAAAAGGGAAAGGGGAAAGGGGGAAAGGTTTTGTGTTTTCCCTTTCCCCAATAAAAATGCAGCCCTTTTTCTATCTCTTGCAAAAAGCACTTTTGCAAGAGGTATAGTTAACAGTCTTCTATGGAATATTTTTTTACTTGAAGTCCCTAAACCCGAATAAAGCTCGATTCCAGTAGTTGATTAGCTTTTATTCCAGGCAACAGCGCTAAGGTATCATTCCCAAAGAGAATCGCAGCAGCGCAATTCACATCCACAAAGGTTAGTTGACGCAAACTCAGTCCGCCGGATAAGCCAATAAAGTCTTGTCTGGGGTTAAAGTCTTGGATTGTGTCAGTGCCGTTGTTATCAGCACTGAGGATGAAGATATCTCGACCCTTACCACCATTGAGTAGGTCATCGCCTTCCCCACCCCAGAGGATATCAGCTCCATTACCACCTAAGAGCCTATCATTGCCAGCGTTACCAAACAAAGTATCTTTGCCATTTCCTCCACTGAAGTTATCATCGCCACCATTGCCAATGAGGATACCTTTACCATTTTTGTCATTAACGGTTCTGCCGACTTCTATGGTAACCATCGCCTGACTGGTGAGGCTGCCATCACTGACTGTGTATTGGAAGCTGGCTGTACCGCTAAACTTGGAGTTTGGGGTAAAGATGACGTTATTCTTGTTGAGGGTAACTCTACCACCCACAACATTACTAAATCCATTGGCTAAAATAGACAATTTTGTGTTGGCATCGGGGTCAGTGTCGTTGGCCAGGAGAGTGGCTACGGGAATCACCTTAGCCACACTCTGGTTAGCTGTAAAGCCACTGTCATTATTTGCGGTGGGAGCTTCATTGACATTCGTAACTGCTAATACAAAGTTAGTGCTGGCATCAGGAGTGCCACCCACATCAGCATCATCCACCGCAACATTAACCGCATAGCTGGATTTCGTTTCAAAATCCAGGTTAGTGTTGGCTTTGAGGTACAGGACATTGTTAGCAATTTCAAAGGCGCTAGCGTCAGCTCCGCTGAGGCTAAGGACATTAGTGCCCAAAGCATCATCGGTGACAGTGATATCTGCGACTTTAATCCGTGTTGTAGTGCTGGTGTTTTCAGCGATCGCTGTTAGTGAATTGTTCAGCACCACGGCAGTGGGAGCTTGGTTGAGAGTTACAATGGTGCCTGGAGAGCCAGTTTCTAGACCATCGGCAGCGAGAAAGGCACCATTGACTCCGGCGACGCTCAAGGTGGAGACAGTTGGTAGTGGCAGCGTAGTACTGCCCAAACCAGCCTGATTATCAAAGGTCAAGCCTGTGGTAGATGTGCCAAATCTAACGCCAGTAATTCTGTTGCCGCTGGCATTAAAGAGATTTACTGCATCGCCCCCGGTGCTTAAGCCTATACCAGAGCCGCTATAAGTACCAATGGTGAAGCCACTGGGGACATTACTACCAAACCATGCCGTTTTGAATGCGTTGGCGGTGGTGGCATCACCTTCAATAAAAATAATTGATTGTCCAGGGGCGATGCTGGTAACTCCGTTGAGTGCCACTGAGTTAGCGAAGTTGTTGGAGTCGTCATCTATTCTCCAGCCAGTAATGTCTATAGTACTGGTGCCTGTATTTGTCACCTCGAACCAGTCGGCACCATAGGGGCTATTGCCGCTACTCCACGGTGACACCTCGGAGATGATGACATTGGGAAGTGACGGTGTTTCATTCACCACATCCGTAACAGCTAAAGTAAAGTTGGCGATCGCATCCGGAGTACTGCCAAGAGTCGGGTCATCTACATTAACGATGAGACTATAGCTGGTCTTGGTTTCGTAATCTAGAACAGTTCCGGCTTTGATGTACAGTCCAGTGCTGTCAACTTCAAAGAAGTTAGCATCAGTTCCAGTTACAGTCAGATTATTTGTTCCTAGCCCATCATCAGTAATAGTAATATCTGCTACTTTCAGTCTAGTTGCAGTGCTGGTGTTCTCAGCGATGGCTGTAACCTGATTGTTCAGCGCTATAGCAGTGGGAGCTTGATTCGGAACAGAGGAAGGTGCGTAGACCCAAAGTTGCGGGTGATTGATATCACCACCGCCATTTTCACTGACTACATAAAGATAGCCATCTTTGTCCATTGTCAGACCTTCATGCCCCTGGTCTACAACAGACAGGGGATTACCTGGATTAGAGACAATGGTTAGGGAACTGTAAATATTTCCAGAGCGATCGATTTCGACAATTTTGCCTGATTCTTGACTCAGTACCAGCAGATTACTGTAGTCAGCTTGGCCGTTGAGAGATGACAGATTTGACAATGCGTAAACATCGGCAAAGTCCAACAGATTGGCCAATGCAGGATTGAAAAGGTCGGTGGAGTTTACTGTGGTGGGGGAACCGTTTGTGGCGGTACTGGCTGCAAAATCAATGTTAGTTTGAAATATCCCTTGTGGTTGCGTCTCTTTGACAGCGATAAATCCGCTCGTCAATGGGTCATAGGATATGCCTTCAATGCCAATATTCCCCACCGTTGTACCTAGCTTGACGGTTTGCACGTCGCTTTTGGTAAGCGTAGTGTTTGGTACGTAAGTGAACAAGTTGGCCTGACGGTCTCGTTCCTCGATTAAGACGAATTTGCCGCCGCCGATGTAGGTCAGCCCTTCCGTATCATAAAAGTCCGTGCCTTGGGGACTATTACCAGGAGCCAATGTCATTGAGTCGATTAACTCCCCTGTCTTCGTTACTTGAACGATTGATGTGCTACCATCGCCCACGACGAACAGGGTGTCAGTGTCCCAGTTGTAGGTTACCGCCGAGACTTCCTGAGCCAGCAGGCTGTTGGGAGGTGCAGTGGTGCGTGTAGGTTCGGGTAGGTCATACCGGCCGATCAATGTATAGGTGGATAGATCGACTGAATTAATTGCTGGCATTACTATTTGTCCTTAGAAGGGTAAAAGTTTGCAGGAATGCGCCTGTATATTGCATTTCCGTATGGATAGTTATTAGTCATTAGTCCTTAGTCATTTGTGTTTCTAAGGACTAATGACTAAGGACAAAGGACAAATAAAATATTTGAAACCACAGCTTTTACCGGACAATACACTTTCAAGTCAAATAAAAGTCTAAGAAAAATTTAAGAAAAGTTTATGGGCAATCGCACAAATAATGACAAAAAAATTATGACTTACGCACTCATAACGTAATACGCTTTAGGGCGAGAATGTAGTCGCGATCGCTTAATTCAGTAATTTGGGATTTTGAATCTTCAATCCAAAATCCCAAATTTAAAATCTAAAATACAATTGCTGTATTATCGTCGATATTCATCCCCACAATCGCCGATTATCTGGTACAAATCCCGTGATTGACGAGACACAGCGTTAATGCGATCGCGATCGCCATCATCTAAACTAAAACTGAAAACTTTAGCATTATCTTCGATATGTTCCGATACTCCAAGTCTGGCACCAACTATCACACCTCCCACAGTTGGTTTATCTAAAATGTAACGCACTGCCACATTAGCTATGCTTACCCCATGCTTATTAGCAATTTCTTTGAGGATAGCAAGCAACTCTTGAAATAATCGCCAACCACCCCAAGCATCAATCATATTTTTATATTTTTTCAAGCTAGCGGTAGTTAAATCAAATCCTCGTGGTTCTGGTTTCCCTAGATAGTTTTCTGACAACAAACCACCGCAAATTGTACCGTAAGTAAAAAGTTTGATATCGTGCTGTTGACAAAATTCAATCATCTGCACTTCCGGACGGCGATCGACGAGTGAAAATTGTACTTGGTTAGAAACAATTTTAATGCCTGCTTCAGTAATAATTTTTAAGTGTTCTGTATCAAAATTAGTCAAAGCTAAATGCTTAATTTTGCCCTCAGTTTGCAATTCTGCCATATATTTGAGGGCATCTAGATAATTTTTATCTCGATATTCCCACCAATGGAATTGCATCAAATCTAATGATTGCACATTCATCCTTCTCAGGGAAATATCAATATTTTCCTCGACGAATTTTTTAGTCATTTTCCCTGGACGAGGAACCCATTTTGTAAAGGCTTGGATTTGCGATAAAGCATCTTTACCACGGGTATCAACTAGTTGACAGCGAAACTCACCGATAAAATCTTCTGCGGGGCCATAATGGTCTGCTAAATCCCAAGTTGTGAAGCCTGCATCTAAATATTTGAACATACTATCAATGGCAACTTGGCTATTAATGCGTCCGTGTGCGCCAGAGACTTGCCACATCCCATTTAAGATGCGGCAAATATTTAAATCAGGGGTGAATTGGAGACGACTAGCTGCGGGTAAGTTCATTTTCAAATTAGGAGTGAGGATTTAGGAGTTAGGAGTGAGGAGTTAAGAGTTAGAATAGTTAATAATTAGTGAGTAGACAAGGGCTTTTAAAGTTTTTTAAGTTTTATACTTTCATTATGAATGATTTCGGACTCTTAGAGTTAATGAGTGGTAAAGTTTTAACTCCTAATTCTTAACTTTTAACTCTTAACTCTTAATTCCTAACTCCTAACTCCTAACTCCTAACTCCTAAATCCTCACTCTTAACTGCTAACTTTTTTTACCGCCAGCCTTTTTCAGCTTGTTCGAGAACATAAGCAGCAACATCTTGAATTTGCTGTTCACTCAAGCGGTCTTTGTAGGCTGACATATTACTTTTACCATTAGTAACTATCGATATAACTGCCTCCATTGAATCCATACCATATTTCTTAAGGGTCTGCTTTTTGAGGTTTTTACCTCGCCTGACTATGTTACCACCATTAATATGACAACCAGCACAATGAATACTGAATATTTGTTGGCCGTTGGCTATATCCGCCGCATTTACTGGTAACGTCAAAGTATTTATCAATAATACAAAAGTTACTAATATCAATGTTAGGAGTTTTTTCACTCAACTGCTCCGGATTTGGAAATACTGGTTACAAAAATCAGTGTCATAAAAATGTTACAGAGATTCAAAGTCAGATGTGAATCCAGCAAAATGGGCACAATATTCTTGAAAAGCTTCAGCATCGCTAACATCGTCAATTTTATATGACATGATCCGGGTACCATCTGGCATTTTTTTGGAACTGATTAATTCACCTTGATATTTTTCAGCTATTGCTTTAAATTCAGTACCATATACCTTCCAAGCATCACCAGAACAACTAATATTTACTCGCCACATATTTTATTCTCAATTACTACCAGCAAGTATTCATCATCTCACAAATAGGTAACACTTCTTGGGGTGTATGACTTTCTATCTAAAGGAAGTGCCAAGTGCGATCGCCCTACGCCATAATCGGTATGTAGAGACATGTCTATAAATTTTTATCCCAATTAGTAAAATCTCCAGAGTAAAAAATGCCTAACAATATCAAACAACAAATTCAAGCAGATTTACAACAAGCTAAACAAACTGGACAATTAAGAACTGAAAGAATTAGAGAAATTGTCAAATCCGCAGTTTCTCAAGTTTCTTCGGAATTTAAACAAGGTTCTACTGAAATCCGCAGCTTAGTGAAAGATGCGGTTTCTGCTGTAATTGAAACTTTCCAAGAAAAAGGCAGCGAACTCAAAGATGAAGTAACAGCTTCCATTGAAGGTGCGTTGGAAGGAGTTAATAGTAAAAGGCACGAAAATATTGTTAAAACTCAGGCAGATATCAAGCGGCTACAGGCTCAACTAGATGGTGAAGAAGAACAACTCCAGCAAGAAGTTGATGTGATTTTGGCAGAGATTGAAGAGACAAGTAAACAAGAACCTGCTAGTACAAAAACTGCAATTGATTCTGCCATTAATACCATTAAAGATAGTGAAGAAGTAGCATTATTAAAGAAACGTTACGCACAACTACAAGCACAATTAGCCCTTGTTCGAGCTAATTTGGCTGCACGTTATGGCGGACGTTCTATGGAGGTTCAAGATTATCTAGACGAGGCCAAACACTGGTATGATAAGGCTCGTCCCCAGGCGGAATCTCTGGCTGCACAGGTAGGGCAAAAGCGATCGCTCTTAGAAGATAAACTAGGTGAAGCAGGTACATCTTTAGCTAGAAAAGAGTACCAAATTAAACAAACCTTGAGAGAGTTACTATTAACTGCGGCTGATTTGTTTAAAGATAAGGAACCTGCCGATAAAGAACGGGAAACTATCCACAAATAAATACAGCTGATTATAGCTTGGTGACATATAGGTTATCTTAGGGGCGAACCAACGTTCGCCCCTATTAATATCAAAAATATTTTAATTATTGTCTCCACATACTAATACCAATTTAAAAAAAGAATGCGACACATAGACAAGACACCTCCCCAACCCTCCGCTTGCTAAGATGCTGTAGAGACGTAGCAATGCTACGTCTCCACATCGGGTGGAATGACTATACTAGCGTGCAATTATTAACTGTCAACGGTCAACAGTCAACAATTTAATCAGGTAGTTAGGACATTAACAAATGAAAAGGTGCGTTAGCTTTATTACATAACGCACCCTACTTCAGAGTTTTCAGATATTTTTACGTATTAGTAAATACGTCCTTCTCGGTTAAGTTGTTCATCATATTTGGCAATTACCCAAATTGCATGAATACTACCAGGAAGCCAACCAAGAAGGGTCAGTAAAATGTTGATAATCAATGTCGGGCCAACTCCAACTGTCAAGAAAACGCCTAAGGGAGGCACTAACAAACCTAGAAGATAACGAAGTAATTTCATGATGTTGTTACTAGTGTGTAAATTTGTTTAATTACATTTTCTACAAAACACCAAATTAGAAAATCCATTTCACGATTTATCTGAATTCGGTATTTTTGTTTAGAGTAGAAACGTGAGTGAATTAGCGCTTCTACTCCTACGAATGTTTATCTAGAAGGTAATTCACCTTGGCTTTTTACATTACCACCACTGGTTAAAAGATTTCTTTCAACAAAGTAGTTGTTAATCAAGGTATTAGCAAAAGATAGAATCACAGGCCCAAGGATAAAACCGATAAGTCCGTGAACTGAGAACCCAGGAACTAAAGCGGCTGATAACCAGAAGCAAAAACCGTTGATGATGAGGGAAAATGCTCCAAATGTTAAAAAGTTGAGTGGTAGAGAAAGGGTAGAAAGAACCGGCTTCACTGAACCGTTAATTAAACCGATTACGAAAGCAGCAATTAAAGCTGCGGGAAAATTAGCAATGTCAACATCTGGAACAACTAAATCAACAATTAATAAGCTTAAAGCTGTGGCTATGGCAGTTAAAAATGGTGTCAACATTGTATTTACCTAATAAAGATTTTTTCTTTCAAACTTCTTATTTCATCTTTAACTAGGCACTAGATTCTAACCTCTCTTGAAAGATAGAATTTGCTTCTATCTTGAGGTTGAACAAAAAAACTACAGTGGGATGCACAGCTGTGTGTCGTTACAGTGGCATGTTTTTTCAATGATGTTACATTTCTTTAATTATTCAAAAAATTAATATTTATTTAAGATTTGGAAGGTAATAATCATTCAGATTTTGCGGACTCAGGCTTATAGTAAAGGGCTGATTTGTATAAAACTTGTTCTTGATGGGTTTCTAAAGTGCAATCTGACAACGGATAAGTTACACAAGTAACAACATAACCAGCCTTTATTTCACCTGGACGCAGGAATTTTTGCTCGCTTTGATTGACTTCACCGCTGATAAGTTTGGCAATACAGGCGGAACATTCGCCTTGTTTGCACCCAGATGGTAGGCGGATATGAGCGTCTTCTGCTATATCCAAAATATATTGATCGTCTGGTACTTGAATGGTGGAATCTAATCCCAGGCTAGCGTTGATGAGTCGGACTTGATATACTGCCATCTGCTATTTCTAATTTGAACGCCTATTTATAATTTGTAATTCCTAATTGAAATTAGGAATTATGCTGAAATTTACTGCTTAACTGCTTTCATCGACAAACTAATTCGCTTTAATTTCTCGTTGATTTCTAGTACTCGCACTTTCACAACTTGTCCCACCTTGACAACTTTCTTGGGATCGTCTATGAATCGGTCGGCCAGTTGGGAAATATGCACCAAACCGTCTTGATGTACGCCGATATCAACGAAAGCACCGAAGTTGGCGACATTGGTGATGATTCCCTCTAGTTCCATTCCTTCTTTTAAGTCGGTAATTTCCTTAATTCCTTCTTTAAAGGTGGCGTACTTAAACTCAGCACGGGGGTCTCTACCTGGTTTTTCGAGTTCGCTGAGGATATCGCGCAGTGTGGGTTCGCCGACGGTATCGCTTACGTATTTTTTCAGGTTAGTTTTTTTAAGTTTTTCGGCTATTTGCGTCACTTGGTTTAATGGCACATTTAAATCAGATGCCATAGCCTCGACTACAGCATAACTTTCTGGATGCACTGCTGTATTATCCAATGGGTTGTCACCACCGCGAATTCGCAGAAAACCAGCTGCTTGTTCAAAGGCTTTCGGCCCCAATTTTGCAACCTTCAACAGTTGGCGGCGATTTTTAAAGGCTCCATGTTGGTTGCGATGGGCGACAATATTATTCGCCACTGTTGGGGTAATTCCAGAGACGGAAGTTAAGAGTTCTTTAGAAGCGGTATTTAAGTCTACACCTACGTAGTTAACACAGCTTTCTACGGTTTCCTCCAATTTCTTTTTCAACAACTTTTGATCGACATCGTGCTGATATTGTCCCACACCAATGGATTTGGGATCGATTTTCACTAGTTCCGCCAAGGGGTCTTGCAAACGCCTGCCGATACTAATTGCCCCACGCACGGTAATATCTAAATCAGGAAATTCTTCCAACGCCACTTTACTAGCAGAATATATAGATGCACCAGATTCGTTGACTATGACTTTTACTGGTTTGCGTTCTATTGTTTGTAAGACTTCCGAGACAAACTCCTCTGTTTCGCGGGAAGCCGTACCATTACCAATGGCGATTAATTCAATTTTGTATTTTTCAATCAAATTTTTGAGTGTTTGTGCAGCTTTGAGTCTTTGTTCCGCTGCTTGGTGAGGAAATATCGCTTGGTATTCCAAAAATTTCCCTGTTTCGTCGAGGACTACAACTTTACACCCAGTTCTAAATCCAGGATCGATGGCTAGGGTTGGTTTCATTCCTGCTGGTGCAGACAACAACAACTCCCGCAGATTTGCTTCAAATGTCTTGATTGATTCTATATCTGCGTAGGTTTTTTTCTCAGAAATTACCTCTCCCATTAGAGAGATTTTCATCAAACGGTTAAATGCATCCTTTAACATCCCTTGGTAAAAATCCCGAATTGCTTTGACTTTAGTTTTAATTTCTTGAGATTCCAGATAATAAAGTACCGTATCTTCATCAAAAGCAATTTCAAAGCTTAATACTTTCTCTGCTTCACCTCGACACAACGCCAGCATATTGTGGGGTGCAATATTTTTGACCTTGATTTGATAGTTTCGGTACATCTCAAACTTGGTTGTACCTTCGGGAAAATCATCTTTGATGCGGGAGACAAACACTCCTTCTTCGAGGAAATAATCGCGGATGTGTGCGCGTAATTCGGCTTTTTCAGCGACTTCTTCCGCTAAGATGTCAGATGCACCTTTGAGCGCTTCTGCTGCTGTTTTTACTTCCTTGGCTGCGGAAATATACTTAGCTGCTGCTTCCTCCAGAGAAGCGTTCATAGCATTTTTAACATTTAAAGATTTGATGAACTCCGCTAGGGGTTCGAGTCCTTTTTCCCTGGCGATGGTGGCGCGGGTGCGTCGCTTTGGTCGATAGGGTAAATATAGATCTTCAAGTTCTGTTTTTTGTAAACAAGACGTGATTTTCGTTTTGAGTTCGTCTGTAAGTTTACCTTGTTCGGCGATCGCATTGAGAATTACCGACTTACGTTCTTCTAGTTCTGTTAAATAAGTATATCTATCGGCCAGTTCTCGAAGTTGCACTTCATTCATCTCATCAGTGCGCTCTTTACGGTAACGCGCAATGAACGGAATGGTTGCACCTTCCGCCAAAAGTTCTAAGGCGTTTTGCACCTGATGGGGTTTGAGGTTTAATTCAGTTGCCAGTAATTGAGGAATGTTCAGCATCGAGTCTTTCAGTTGAAAATCCTACTCCTAAAGCTAATATGCTAAATCGTTTTCATCAAACCAGTCTAAAGTTTTAAGCTAATTTACCAGATAACTCCTTTGTTTGAGAAGCACCATCACCTCAGCCTGTGACCGTCCATTGCCCTATGAAGGTGTAAAATAAGGGATTGCATAATCTTGACTTTTGATAAGATTTATATCGATAGACTGTTGTGGCTAAAACCTTCTTGGATGTAAAATTAACCACAATTCCAAAAACATTTTTATCTTTTCATAAACACCACAATTTGTAGTCCATAGGTGATTGACAATGGCTTTGTTTTTCCTGATACCACTATGCACTGCTATAGCTACTGGCTACATAATTAAAAAAAGTACTGATGAAATCGCATATCTCGCGGGTGTTTTTGCAGTTATTAGCTTGATTTTGAGTTTAGTCTTAGCACCCTGGCAGATTCAGTTTGGATTGTTAATCATTGTTTTTATTATTACTAACAAGCTGTTGCAACAAAATGGCTTAAAATAGACTCCACTGACATAAAAAGCACCTGGAGAAACTAAACGACATAACGCAACAGTAATTAAATTTTTGTCAACTTTAAAATACTGCCAATTATTCAGACAGTTAATCAAATCAAGCCTCCAAGCGGGTTTTGTGCCCTTAGTCATGGGTTTGATGATTTTGGACTTGCTTTTCAAATATAAAATTTTCTAACAAAGTAGCTCATTTTTCTCTCCATCATATTAACCTGATGATGGAGAGGTAGTATCTGTATTTTGAGACTTTAGTTAGAATAGTTAATAGTATCAAATTGCACTGGAAGATTGAGTCTTAAGTGCGCTTTTCCCGTTCATTTTGTATATAAATTAACTACCTACTAATCTGAAATTGAAATATTTCAATTAGTGAATTGTTAAAATTGAAGAAAAAACAATTCAATTAATGATTTTTGTCTATGTATTTTTTCTAAAAGCTAGTATCTTTTAATTCTATGTTTTAGCCATCGCTTTGGCGATCGCTGGAATTGAAATTCTGCTTTAGTAAAATAAAATTTAGGCTTTATACCAATTTAATATGAAGCTGCATATAATAGAGAGAAGCAAACTCGGTAAGTTTACATACCCATGAGCCGCCCG
>NZ_JACKZU010000228.1:0-12985 GCF_014222165.1 Nostoc sp. 2RC | reverse complement strand
TCCCCCATCTCCCCATCCCCCATGCCCAATTCAAAAACAGTTGTTTCCCCACCTTGGTTGTTTGAGCATCTGGAAGATCCACAAGTGGTCATTGTGGATTGTCGTTTTTCTCTAGCAAATTCACAACTAGGAAAACAACAGTATCAAACAAGTCATATTAAAGGTTCATATTACTTAGATTTGAATCAGGATCTTTCCAGTCCAGTGGCTAAGCATGGCGGGAGACATCCTTTACCCGATCCTAATGATATCGCTAACAAATTTGCAGCAATTGGGATCAATTACCAAGAAAGCTTGGTTGTAGCTTATGATGATTCGCGCTTTGCCTTTGCAGCTCGTTTGTGGTGGCTGTTGCGCTATCTAGGACACGAACAAGTAGCAGTACTCGATGGAGGTTTTAGCGGCTGGCAAAAAGCTGGTTATCCTGTCACAGATGTTATTTCTCAGCCGCGAATGGGGAAGTTTGTACCTCAACTACAAACAGAAAAAGTTGTAGATATTACAGCAGTAAAAAGC
Organism: Nostoc sp. 2RC; assembly: GCF_014222165.1. Lineage (NCBI taxonomy): Bacteria > Bacillati > Cyanobacteriota > Cyanophyceae > Nostocales > Nostocaceae > Nostoc > Nostoc sp. 2RC. The sequence goes on along the minus strand of NZ_JACKZU010000228.1, from coordinate 12,469 downwards.
CGCAAAGATAGACCAGATGTAGTGTTAGTAGATTCCAGAGAAAGCGATCGCTACCGAGGTGAACGAGAACCAATTGATAAAATTGCCGGACATATTCCTGGTGCAGTCAACTATCCTTGGCAAGAAGTTACAGATTCTTCAGGTTACCTACTTCCTGAAGCAGAACAACGCCGTCACTGGGAGAACCTAGAAACAGCCAAAGAAATCTTAGTTTATTGCGGTTCCGGCGTTACCGCTTGTGTGAATTTACTTTCTCTAGAATTAGCTGGCATCAACAAAGGTAAACTTTATGCTGGTAGCTGGAGTGATTGGATTTCTTATTTATAGTTAGGAGTGAGGAGTTATAAGTTAAGAATTAAAACTTCTAACTCCCGACTCCCAACTCTCAACTCGTAACTCCTAACTCCCAACTTCTAACTCCCGACTCCCAACTCTCAACTCGTAACTCCTAACTCCCAACTTCTAACTCCCGACTCCCAACTCCCGACTCCCAACTCTCAACTCGTAACTCCTAACTCCTAACTCCTAACTCCTAACTCCCAACTCCCAACTCCCAACTCCCAACTCCCAACTGCTAACTCTCCTCACTTTTTTCAAAACCGACCTAGTTGCAAATTGTAATTGATACTGAAGAACCAGCCATCGAAATCAATGTTTTGGGCGGTTGAATTTCCTAAGGTAACACCAGTCTGGAAGTTCATACTGCTAACATCGGATATTCGATAATTTAAGTGTGCAAATAGTCTGTGAAATAGGTCTTCTCGATCGCGCTGTGTAAAGTCAGAAAAGTTGACTTGATAGTCGATACCAACTTGCAGAGGCTTTTGCAAGTAATAGTTTAGAGAAAACCAAAAAGAATTTATGATGCGGCTGCGGCTTAGAGGATCGGCAAAATTGACACTCAATTCGTAGAAGCTATCTAACACCAATTTTGAGGTTAAGGGATCTCGCCGTCCGAAAGACATTTTCACGGCATTTTCATTTAAAAAGCGATCGCCTGCTTTGAAGCTATTGGGGCGATCGCTGTTGTTGGCATAAAATAACTGCTGATTGCTAAAACTGATTTCTCCATACATTCGCGGCGATAGCTGTTGGTAAAGACTCAGATTAAATCTCAGCTGGTTGTAATGAAATTGCGACTGATCTAAATAACGAATGATATTGCCATCAATTGAACCGTTTAAATAAGTTTTAGATCCTATGGGGAAATATGCAGAGGCTAGTGTCAGCCCAGAAATAATTAAACCATCTTCTGTGGGATCGTTTTTTGAGGAAAAAATATTAGTGGTCTGAAAGTAACCGACACGTGCCTTGAGATAGCCGACGGGTTTAAATTTAGGTACAGGCTGCGGCGGTAGTGGCTGTTGTTCTAGGGGTTGTAACCGCACGCGCAATCCCAATTCGCGATCGCTATCAGACTCAGGTGGCTGTTTTGGCTGTTGCAGCAGCTTTCTCAATCTTTCTAGTTTTTGTGAACGTTCGATCTCAGGTAGATTCAACAATTGCTGTGTTGAGTCTGGAGGAGATATGGGCAAATTACTTGGCTGAGATTCTAGCTGTGGTGAATCATTTTGTTCTGGAGTATCCCCTGGTTCTGGATTTGGTGTTGGTTGCGCTTGTGTAACTTGTGGTGTTTCCTGTGCCAAATCTAACGGTGTCTGCAAATTCAAACTTTGGGACTCACTAAAGTGCTTGCACAACAAGTTAATTGTGTCTTGTTCTAAATCCTCGCATGACCCATCAGTTAGCTGTGTAGTTGCTAAAGATGCAATTTTTGAACTGGGAATTGGGGATTGATACCCTAACCAAATCTTCAAAGATTTTCTTTCCCGATACCCACTACCCAGTAACCGTTCCTGTGGTGGCAATTCTTTCCCTAGTTGCTGTGTTGTTAGCGTAGCGTCTCCTGAAGAAGTACCAGAAGAATGAATGCGACCCATTGATGCTAAATCATGATTTGGAGATTCTGCTGCATCGACTCTGATGCAAAACCAGCTACCAACTGTGGAAGCTAACAAAATCCAAAAAAATAAATTTTTCCAGTTCTTGAATCGCATCTCATTCGATTGCGTTAAGGACGTTTGGCAAATGTAGACCCAATACTTGTCGGTTAAGGGGGAAAGGGAAAGAAAAAACCTTTAACCCTTACCCTTTAACCTTTTCCCCAAACCAAATTCCAGTTTAAAATCCAAAACCTGAGCAGTATTGAATGTAGACCTAGAAGCTGTATCATCAGTTCCTATTCAAAAATACAATTGAGTGCATGTAGTTCAGCTTTTTAGGTATATACTGATATCTACCAACTCAAATTACTCTTTTTCGGATTTACTCCCAGATTTTTTTGCCATAATCATCTGTTGTGATACCAGTTTCCCTTAATTGTTGTTTAATAACATAGACAGCAACTAATAAAACTAAGTTACAAAATGTAAACATCTCTGAAACCCTTACTCATGAAAAATGACAAATGATGACTATCAAGAATTAATTTTCATAGTGCTGACTTAACTTACCGTTCTTCTATCACATTTAAACTTCTAGTTTCTCTAAGTTATCTACTGTACCATTTACAGTAAATATCAACAAATTTAATACTGCCTTAGGCTCTCTTAACTTGAAGAGAATCGAGCAAAAGATTGATGGCAGTTTCTCATAATATTTTTCTTATGAGGGTAATAGAAGAACGGCAATCAAGTATAACCAGCGATTTAGATCTTAATAGCTATCTAACAACTTCACAGTTGATTGAGATAATGAGTAACGATTCTTTTTGTCAAAAGATATCTGAAATCTTGTTGATGTTGTATTCAACATTTATTTCTGTCCGTAAATTCACATTTACCAAAAAAAAATTTAGATCTTGCTTACTCTTTTTTCGTCAAATGTGGATTAATGTGTCGAAAATATTCAAGAATTTTCCCAAAATATCTTTGACATCATTGTTCGTTTAATTGTTGATATTGAAACTCACCATTTAAATTAACTCTAGGCTTGATTGCATAACGAGGTAAGTTTTAGAATCAAAACTTAAATAAACTAAACACATACTTATTAGTTATTTATTTTATTTGTCAAATGTAGACTGAATTGCAAATAAATTTACCCAAAACAGATGGCTATCTATCAGAATTAGCTGCATCTTAAAGCATTAGTGTATTTGGTATTACTTGAAGTTTAAAAGTTATCAAATTATGTTTAATAGATCCTTACCACTGTTAGTAATTAGTTTATGGGGAATTGCCGCACTGCCTTTACCAGAACGTGCAAGTGCTGTAACTCCTTTAACACGAGCTGAGATTCAGAACCTCCGTAACTTAGTACAACTAATACCCAGAAACAAACTCAAGAAGCGTCCTGCACAAAAATCAGATGCAATGATCCCTGGGGATGGGTTGTCAACTGGTCGAGCTTCTCTAGCAGACTTGCGGTTTAACGACGGCTCACTAGCAAGAGTAGGGGAACAGGCTATTTTTCAATTTTTACCTAGAACTCGCAGCTTTAGACTGTCAAACGGAACAGCATTATTACTGATACCACCAGGCAGGGGACAAACACGTATACAAACCCCCAGTGCAGCAGCCGCGATTCGTGGTTCAGCATTATTTGTACGCTACGACCAGCAAACAGACACCACAGTTGTAGGTGCCCTGACAAACAGCGGTATTGAAGTTTCTAACAAGGAAGCTTCTCAAACTAAAGTACTCCAAGCAGGACAGCTGATAGTCATAGTTAAAGGCAAATTTCAGGGTTTATACGATTTCGATCTGAGAAATTTTTATGAAACTAGTGATTTAGTACGGGGATTGGATTTAAATAAGCAAAGTGCTACACCTAATATAGACCCAGCTATGGCCAGCGTTCAAGCTGAAACGGCCGCGGCTTTACAAGCACAGTCGCCAATAACAGGTAGTGGAGTAGTTGAAAACCCATCTTTCTTAGAGTTAACTAGTAGCCCTTCAAATGAAACAACTAACAATGCTGTGACAAATAATTCTCCAATAGCTCCCACAGCAGATGAATCTCCAGTAAACTCCTTCGAGGAAACAGGGCAAATACTCTCAAATACTGAGCAGCAGACTACAGGCACTAACAACACAACTGTGCCGAATAATAATGTTTCTGTTGATTCTAGTGAAACCACAACCAGACCTCAAAATCCCACAGTCCAACCACCAGTTGTTGATTCAGGAACGCCAACCAACCCGGTAGGTGGTGGGTCGGGAACACCAACTGACCCAGTAGGTGGTGGTTCGGGAACACCAACTGACCCGGTAGGTGGTGGTTCGGGAACACCAACTGACCCAGTAGGTGGCGGTTCGGGAACGCCAACTGACCCGGTAGGTGGCGGGTCGGGAACGCCAACTGACCCGGTAGGTGGCGGGTCGGGAACGCCAACTGACCCGGTAGGTGGCGGCACGGTAACACCAACTGACCCAGGAGATGGCGGCACGGTAACACCAACTGACCCAGGAGATGGCGGTTCAGGAACGCCAACTGACCCAGGAGATGGCGACCCGGTAACGCCAACTGACCCAGGAGATGTCCCAGAAACAACCTGAGTATGCTTTCTTTGCTAGGACTTACGCAAAAACCTGCGGCATCCCACACTGCAACTTCTCTCCGTATTCTTTGCGTGCTGTGTATTAAGCTGCAACAAGCCGCTTTATATTTACAATTTTCAGTTACCTGTGCGTAAGTCCTGTTCTCAACTCGGCTTTTCCAATGGAATAAAAGCATATAGCAGTCCTAAATCATTTGTGAAATTTTGCTGCTGTTGACCGTTAACTGTTAACAGTTGACAGTGAACATTCAACAGTCAACGACCACTACTAAAATTTTTCACAACTCAAATAGGATTGCTATATATTTATACTTAAAATTTGAATATATTGATAATAAATCTTAACTATTGCCTCTACTATCATCAAAGCAAAAAGTAATATTCCCTACGACCAGAGAGCATCTGCTAACGCTAGATTAAATCAAGGGCGAGACTTAAACACGGCTTAACGGATATCCTTATATAGTTCAATCAAATTCTGTGTGTAAGTTCTTAGGAACTAACTTGTTGCTAGAGAGATATAAAAATTTATGGCTTTTGATTACGACCTGTTTGTCATTGGTGCGGGTTCTGGGGGTTTAGCTGCTTCCAAACGGGCGGCTAGCTTCGGGGCAAAAGTGGCGATCGCCGAATATGATTTAGTTGGGGGAACTTGTGTAATTCGTGGTTGTGTTCCCAAAAAACTCATGGTCTATGGCTCTCACTTTCCTGCACTCTTCAGTGACGCCGCAGGCTATGGCTGGAAAGTGGGTAACGCCGAATTAAATTGGGAACATTTTATTACATCCATAGATAAAGAAGTTCGTCGATTGTCCCAAGTACATATCAGCCTTTTAGAAAAAGCAGGAGTAGAACTAATTCTTGGTCGTGCCACATTGGTAGATCCTCACACGGTAGAAGTTGATGGACGCAAAATTACAGCGGACAAAATCTTAATTGCTGTTGGCGGTCGTCCCATCAAACCAGATTTGCCAGGAATGGAGCATGGCATTACTTCTAACGAAATCTTTCACCTCAAAGAACAACCAAAACACATTGCCATTATTGGCGCTGGTTACATTGGCACAGAATTTGCGTGTATTATGCGCGGTTTGGGTTCTGAAGTGACCCAAATTGTCAGAGGTGAAAAGATTTTGAAGGGGTTTGATGAAGATATCCGTGCTGACATTCAAGAAGGTATGAAGCAGCACGGAATTCAGCTAATTAACGATCGCGTGGTAGAAAAAGTTGAACGCGTCCCTGAAGGAGTGAAACTGACTTTATCAGGGGAAGATCTAGAGCCAGTCATTGCTGATGTATTTTTAATCGCCACTGGCCGGACTCCAAACGTAGATGGACTGGGTTTAGAAAATGCTGGCGTTGATGTTGTCCCCAGTACCATAGAAGGGCCGGGATACAGCAGCACAAATGCGATCGCAGTCAATGAATATAGCCAAACTAGTCAACCGAATATCTTTGCTGTTGGTGATGTCACAGACCGAATTAATTTAACTCCCGTAGCAATTGGTGAGGGTCGCGCCTTTGCTGAAAGTGAATTCGGAAATAGTCGCCGAGCCTTCAATCACCAAAATGTGCCCACAGCAGTATTTTCCACCCCAGAAGCCTCAACAGTAGGCTGGACAGAAGCAGAAGCCAGGGAGAAACTCGGTGAAGCCGTAAAAATTTATCGCGCTCGCTTCCGCCCCATGTACCACAGTTTGACTGGCAAGCAAGAAAAGACAATGATGAAATTAGTAGTTGATAGCAACACTGATAAAGTCTTAGGCGCTCACATGGTGGGTGAAAACGCTGCTGAAATTATCCAAGGTGTGGCGATCGCTGTCAACATGGGCGCAACCAAAAAAGACTTTGACGCCACTGTTGCCATACATCCCTCAGTAGCTGAAGAATTTGTCACAATGCGGTAATCAAAGTTAAGAGTTAGGAGTTTTATGAGTTAGGAGTTTTATGAGTTAGGAGTTATGAGTTATGAGTTAGGAGTTTTATGAGTTAGGAATTATGAGTTAGGAGTTATGAGTTATGAGTTAGGAATTATGAGTTATGAGTTATGAGTTTTATGAGTTGAATAAAGAAACTCATAAATGAAAACTTAAAATTTCTCACTCCAAACTCCTTACTCCAAACTCCTCACTTCTAACTCCTCACCCCTAACTCCTCACTCCTCACTCCTTATTCCAAACTCCTCACTCCAAACTCCTCACTCCAAACTCCTAACTCCAAACTCCTCACTCCTAAACTATCTACAGCTTTGCAATACATATATCTTCACGGTTTTGCTTCCAGTCCAAAATCTGCTAAAGCTCGCTACTTTGCCGATCGCTTTAGCGAAATTCACACAGAACTGAAAATTCCCGATTTGAATGCTGGGGATTTTTCCCATTTGACAATCAGCCGTCAAATCGCTCAAGTTGCAGCAGAATTACCCCAGGGTTCTACACCAGTAACGATTATTGGCTCAAGTTTGGGTGGTTTGACTGCTACCCACTTAGCACAGCAATATTTACAAATACAACGCTTAGTCTTGTTGGCACCAGCTTTCGGTCTTTTATCTCATTGGTTACCAAAATTAACAAATGAGGAAATACAGCGTTGGCAGCAAGAAAAATATTTTATGGTGTATCACTATGAGGAAGGGCGATTGCTTCCCTTAAATTACAATTTTGTCACCGATACAGCACAATACCAAGAAGAAATTTTGCAACGTCCCATTTCCACGCTAATTTTGCATGGAAAGAACGATGAAGTCATTCCTATTGAAGCTAGTCGTGACTTTGAGCGATCGCGTCCTTGGGTGGAGTTAGTCGAACTCGACAGCGACCACGCTTTAGGTAATGTTATGCAAGAAATGTGGCAAGCAATTCGCCTCTTCTGCCAATTACCTTAAATTTGTCAAATCTTTTACATTTGATTGTATTTAACTACTTATATTTTTCAGTAAGTACTACTAAACTCATAGTTCTCAAGAGACTACATTCATCTATCGTCAAGAACGATTAGGTGAAATTATTTATTTTGTGGACAGTATTGATTTAAGATCCAAAATCTAAAATCTAAAATCCAAAATCTATATGCTTCCCTTCATTCGACCAGATTTAGCACAGTTTACAGCCTACAAACCCCACCCTAGCAGCGATACGGCTGCATCAGTGCCCACACAGTTCGATCGCCTCGACACAAATGAAAGCCCTTATGATTTACCACCCCAGTTAAAAGAAAAGTTAGCTTGGACATATCAGCAAGAAATTGAAACAAATCGTTATCCTGATGGTGGACATGAGGCACTTAAAAGTGCGATCGCTGAATATGTTAATGAGTCAGCTGGTGTCTCGTCATCTTTGTTTAACGCTGCTAATATTTCTGTGGGCAATGGTTCAGATGAGCTAATCCGTTCTTTATTAATCGCCACTTGTCTAGGAGGAGGAGGTTCAATTCTTGTTGCCAATCCCACTTTCTCAATGTACGGAATTTTGGCACAAACTTTAGGCATTCCTGTAGTGGGAGTGGGTAGAAATGAAAGCAATTTTGAAATTGACTTAAAAGCCGCCCAATCAGCCATCGAACAAACTCAAAACCCTGCAATTCGTGTAGTTTTCGTAGTGCATCCCAATTCGCCAACTGCCAACAGTCTAACTACGGCAGAGTTGCTATGGTTAAAGAGTTTGCCGGAAGATATTTTGGTAGTGATTGATGAAGCTTACTTTGAATTTAGTCAAACTAGTCTAGTCAGTGAATTACCACAGCACCCCAATTGGGTGATTTTACGCACTTTTTCTAAAGCTTTTCGATTGGCATCTCTTCGCATCGGCTATTGCATTGCTCATCCAGAAGCGATCGCCATTTTAGAAAAAATCCGCTTACCCTACAATCTTCCCAGCTTTTCCATCGCAGCAGCTTTAATCGCTTTACAAAATCGCACACTCTTACTTGAGTCAATTGGGCAAATCTTAACAGAACGAGCCAAACTCATTGAAGCTTTATCTCAGCAACCAGAACTACAAATCACACCCAGTGCTGCCAACTTTATTTACCTGCGTCTCAAACCAAATAGTTCACACTCACAAGACGCTACTTTAAAAAGTTTGCATCACAAACTCAGAACACTGGGCACTCTTGTGCGACATATTAGTGGTGGATTGCGAATTACTGTAGGGACAAGTGAGGAAAATGCCCGTACTATTAATCGAGTACAAGCCTCTTTGGCAAATTTAAAACTTTAACAAATCACTCAATAAATCTACCATCAACTTCACTGCCCAAACGGCGTACCACTCCCACTGTTTGTGGCAGCACACCCACTAAAAGAGCAAAGGCTACATCCGGAAGAAGAGAGACTATTTCCGGTGGAAAGTACTGTTCAAATTGATCGAGAATTTTTTGGACTCGCTGGGCAGGCAACGGATTTTCTGTAATTTGTTTGATCAATCTAATCCACTGTCGCCTAATCAAGTAAGCTTTCTGACGTTCTTCATTAGATTCTGGAGTTAACAAAGACAGATTACCTATTGGCAGTACCCCTTGGCAATCAAAATCGTAGTCTCCACCCACAGCAGCCCCAGGGCCAGCAAACTCTGCATGGTAACGTTTAAACAGTATTAATCCGTTTCGCCTGCGACTATTGACGATGAAAACCTGTCCACTGTGCAAACTTGTAAGGATCTCCGAGCCTTGCGGTTGCTCAGTTCCATCTGGCATGACAAGATAGTCGGGGCAACTAGTTTCAGGGTAATAAGTTGATACCATAGCGGGCTGATAGCGGCGATGCTGTTCGCTATCCATGTTTTTTAAACTTTCAAAGAATTTAGTAGTAGTATGCACTTCAATAAGCAACCAGCTGTTATATCAAATGAGATTTTTCATCTTTTCATTAACAGTCTTGCGGTCAATTTATCTAGGATAGGAATAAATAGACATTATTCACTAATTGAGTGTTTATATTTTATGAGATACCAGTAGATTTGTCTCCAGATTATAATAGTGTTTTTTTAAAGTTTTTATAAAGATGAATATCTTAATTACAAAGTTATTATGAGGAATTGAGAATCTTTTTAGATTCGATGTATAAGTATCTCTATTATAGTCTATTTCTTTTTTGAGAAAAAACATATTTAAATTTTATTAATTAAAATAACAAAATACAAAAGATAAATTTTTCTAAATGAGATACTTCTAGAAATTAAAACTACCATTTGTAATTTTAATCATACTTGAAAGAAAAATATATTTCAAAATTGTCCCAAGCTAGATATTAATTTCAAAAAAATCACCGATGGATTCCTATATCTGCCTTTGATCTGGTTTTGAAACGATAAATCGGTATCAAAAAACCAATTTATGTTAAGAAATATTAATCGAGCTAAAACCCTGTTTAATTGTTTCTTACGGCCTTTTGCCCTCTGGGTTGAGCAGTTGCTGATTTTGGAAACCAAAAAGACAGTAATGCTTTACCTCCTGCCCGATCTTGACGATAAATATTCACTACAATCTACTTATCTTCGCTTATTTTCAAGGTTTGAGATGAAGTTAATTTATCCTGAGATTGCCAGCATTACTAAGAGGATGTTGGATGAGTGTCAATAATTTTGCCTTGATGTACAGCCAAAGCCTTGGTGGTTAGGACATTAACAGACAAGAAAACTCAGACATCAAAAAACTTTTGACGCAGTCCCCAGTCACCAGTCCCTTGCTATATAATCTAACTTTATTTGGTAGATACTATTTTCTATTCTCTCAAAGCAAGAAGACGGTGTTGCCAAGGACTTTCCCAACAACCTCTAGAATTTGTTCAAAGCGATCGCAACATTCAAAATTATAGATAGATGCTCGAAGAAAATTTAGAGAATAGAGTCAGCACTTAAGTCTTTATGCAATAACATCTGGCTCGAACGTCTCAACAAAAATGTATGCCAATTCGATTCAACTTTATGTACCCGATATCCCAGCTTGAAATAAAGCTGCCTTGCCTGGTGGTTATTTTCTAGAACGTGGAGATATAAGTCTTTAAATCCCCATTCTTGAGAGATTTTTTCACAGCGATTTAGTAACCCTGACGCTACGCCATGCCTACGATAATTTGGGTGAACCGCCAAGTTGGATAAATAAGGAAAACCCAAGCCCTCTTGACTCCAGGAATCGCTATAACGCACACCAAGTTCTACAGTACCTACTAAGTTACTAGCAGCACCAGTAGTATAATCCAAAGCAACTAAACAAATATGACGAGGCGCAGGTGATACTATGCGATGTCTCAAGTCTTCGTAAATACCCAGACGTAACAAAGGAAAAGTCCATCCCCACATACCTTTTTGTGAGTGAAAACTTTCAGCAATAATTTGGGCAACACTGACTAAATCAGCAGGTGTAGCCATACGAATTTGGAAATGATGAGAAGTTGGATGGATTGGCTGTTGGTGGTAAGAGTGAAAAAACCGATATTTCAAGGCTACTTTAGTATTGATTTTATTCAAAGAAAATTTTTCAAAAATTTTAAAACAGTCTTTAAAGCAATAGAAGGCCGGGGACTGCCAGAGAACAGGGGATAAGGCAGATGAACAAGACGTGAAAAACAGCTCTGATACTATCTCCGTGTCGTATGAAGTTCTCAATGTAACTAAAGATTGCAGAGTATTCCCATAACTTCTTTCCCTGATGCTTAATTTTAATTCGCAGTACCCAACACCACAAATCCCTAATTCTACTTCTTAACCACCAGCACTTGTCTTTATGATAGTTCTGATTGCTAAATTGGAAAGAGGCATTTGTCTAATAGTATACTTTGGCTTTAAATCTTTTTGTTTTAATATTATTGGCTCTACCATGACTACCATAAATAAAATTTACCTGCAAGTGTTAGTACAACTGCTGTGCGGGGAAAACTTAATATGCAGCTTCATCTGGATTTTTCAGCTAGCCATGAGTGCTGTATGTAGTATCAGAGATTGCTCATTGGAGGTGAAAGAACATTTGGCAAGCAAGTATAGACTCCATCACACTAAAACAGACTATAAAATCAATTACTCTGTACTAGAGCAAACAGTAATCGATATCAGTCATTGAGATAAATCACTGTGAGTAAACGCTCCCAAACTCAGCAGTCATGTAGCCAAACAGCCTTATTGGTCGAAATGCTCTGCTCTTACCTGACTCAGAAAAATCCTCATCCCATCAGATTATTCTTTATCCGACTGCCGTTGCAGCAGGAAAGCGGTGCATGAAATCCCAAGCAAACAGTAAGCCTAAAATTTTGGTTGTTGATGATGAACCAGACAACCTTGATTTGCTCTACCGCACTTTCTATCGTGACTATAAGGTGCTAAGAGCAACCTCTGGCCCTGCGGCACTTGATTTGCTGGCTCAAGAAGGAGAGGTCGCGGTGATCATCTCTGACCAGCGGATGCCGATGATGAGCGGTACAGAATTTTTGAGCCTGACAGCAACTCAATACCCAGATATTATCCGGATTATTTTAACTGGCTACACCGATGTCGAAGACCTGGTGGAAGCAATCAACGCTGGTAAGGTTTTCAAATATGTTACTAAACCGTGGGAAGCAGAGGAACTTAAAGGAGTTGTACGCCAAGCTTTAGATACCCACAATGTCCTCAAAGCCCGTACCCGCGAACTTACCCGCACACTCAGGCGAGAATCACTGCTGAATACAGTCACAAATACAATTCGCAGTGCATTAGACTATCGACAAATTTTGCAGGCAATTGTAGATTCAGTGGGTCAGATGTTGGAGGTGGATGTCTGTTTGTTGCGTCCCTTCCAAGATGAACAGTTGGCAGATAAAGGATTTATCTATCAAAAGCCTCCGGAAGAAAAAAGTGATGAGGATACACTGATACAAGGACACAAAGACAAGCAGAGCAATGTTCCTATTGTCCCCCCATCTCCCCATCTCCCCATCTC
>NZ_JACKZU010000227.1:0-13009 GCF_014222165.1 Nostoc sp. 2RC | reverse complement strand
GCTATGATTTATGGCTCATTGATTCGTCTAATGCTCAAGCGAATGGCTTCTTAAACTTTTGTTTACGAATCAGCTCTTAGGAAGACGGGATTTGAAAAGTATTAGACTTAGAAGGCAAACTTTTGTACCCTGGAGAGAAGTTGCTATCATTGCAGGGATAGTTTTAGTTTGTTATGTCCTGCTCAAGTTCTACATCCCCCGTCGTTTAGCATTTATGATATCGCAATCGGCGTTTGAACAAGTTCGGTTACAACTTCCTATTTCTGCAAAAGGAAATATCAAATTAAACCGCAAACTCGGTTTATATGAAGTTGATGAATACGCTATGGATTCTCGTGGTGGTGTATATTTTCGTGTCTTCTGGGGTGGTGATGGTCTAAGTCCTGATACCATATCCTATGGTTTTGTTCATCAACCGAATAGTGAAGGAAGTCCATTTGGTGCTGCTCATTACCAAGTATTTTACTTGTACGGTGATTGGTATTGGTTTCGTGTATCCGATGATTTTTAGGGATGACAATTGAGCTAGTTTTGAGCTATGGATAAGTGACATTACTACTTATTCAGTCACAAATATGAAATCTCATATTCACCATCCCTTGATTTTGCTAGTAGCGATAACTGGGATAACATTGTTTTCAACTCCATCTATATCTAGTGATACTCATCAATCAATATCTTCTATCACAGTTAAGTCTACAAAAGAGAATTCATTACCCCAGTTATGGGATGTAAAAATCAACGGAAAATATGGATATATTGATCGCACTGGGAAATTAGTAGTTAAACCCCAGTTTGATTATGCTTCGTCGTTTTATGAGGGATTAGCTCAAGTCCAGGCGGGTCAAAAATGGGGGTATATTAACCACACAGGTAAATTGCTCATCAAGCCACAGTTTGATAATTGCGATCGCTTCTTGAATGGGTTTGCTAAAGTCGAAGTTGGTAAAAAGTGGGGAATCATAGACAGTAATGGTAAGTTTGTGGTTAAACCACAGTTTGATAGTCTTGAAGCTTTTGTCAATGGTTTTGCTTTGGTTGCTATCGGTAAAAAATGGGGATTCGTTGACAATAAGGGTAAATTAGCCATCAAACCTCAATTTGATAGTGCTTGGTCATTCTTTGAGGGTTTAGCAGCAGTTCAAATTGGCAAAAAATGGGGATTCGTTGATAACAAAGGTAAATTAGTAATTCAACCTCAGTTTGATACTGCTTGGTCATTTTCTAAGGGGTTAGCAGTAGTAGAAATTGGTAAAAAATGGGGATTTATTAATCCAAAAGGTAAATTAGTCATCAAACCTCAATTTGATGCAGCTTGGTCATTTTATGAGGATTTAGCAGCAGTCCAAATTGGAGGTAAATGGGGATATATTGACCGCACTGGTAAATTAGTCATTAAACCCCAGTTTGATATGACTTGGCTTTTTGAGAATGGGTTAGCACAAGTAATAGTTGGCGGAAAATCGGGATATATTGACCGTACAGGGAAACTAGTGATTGAACCAAAGTTTGATAAGATTGGTTATTTCTCCGAGGGATTAGCAGATGTACAAATTGGAGGTAAATGGGGATATATTGACCGCACTGGTAAATTAGCGATCGCACCACAGTTTGATAGTGCTTATTCCTTCTCTAATGGGTTAGCAGAAGTGCAAGTTGGAGAAAAATCTGGATATATCGATCGCACTGGTAAATATATTTGGCAACCAACCCAGTAATTATATAATTTTCAATAGATTTAAGTCTGAAATATTACGACATAATGAGATGACAATAGAGATGGGAATTCTCCAAATTAATACCAGGAATTACGAAGTGATTCCTGTTGCAACTAGCGAGATATTTTATAAATTTTGGTTGCCTGCTTGTAGGTATCTTGGTTTACAATTCATCAGTCATTTTCATGATGGTTCTTTAAATGTCGTGTCAGTAGAAGATGTTCCTATAATTGTAGAAGAATTGATTTGTTTACATTCTTATATTTTAGAACAAGAAAATTTAGCTTTTATGAGTGAGAGAATAGAACGGATAATCCAGGTATTTCAAAAAACAGATACGACATCATATAAATATGATTTTGGATAATGAATTTAATTTTCAAGATTGATGTTTATAATACTTTGATACAGCCGTCTTTGATTTCGATTTTAGAGTCATCTTTGACTTCGACTTTTCCACAAGATGTTTCAATGACAGCAGATCTACCGCTACCTTGTATCGTTGCGGCTCCAGTCGTACGACCATTGAATGTAACTTCTTTCGTTGAACCATCCATCTGGACTTTCATTACATGTTTGTCCGAGTCGTTATTGGAATATTGGATATAAACAGAAGCCCAAGAGGGGGCAGAAAAAATAATGCTTGGGATAGCAGACAACATCGCTAATAAAAGTATTTTTTTCATAGCTTTTATAAAACCATTTTTATGTATATCTATTTTTTTACTTTAGAAAAATAAAAATGACATGAGTAGTTGTACGTAAATTATATGACTGTGGCTATAACTGCATAAAAATAATTATTTTCGCACAAGTTTCACATTTTTAAATTAGCCGATGAAGATTAGGTTGTAAGTCTGTAAAGGTTAATTAAATTTTCAGATTAAAAAATTAAAAATCAGCAAACGCCAGGTCTAGCACACTCACACTGGAAAAATAGATCCAGATGATGGGTCATTTAGGGATACAATATATTATATATGTACTCCAACCTTTCTAAAATTCGTTGAGATCGCATCTCAGTTTGCTCTGCATTAAACCCAAAGTTGTACCGCATCTTACCCATATTCTTAATTCGCCATTGGTTGATTTTATAATCTATTTCATTGCTCATCTTCACTTGCTCATTTGTGAGTTCAGGAGCGATATCGATTCCGATGGTTTCTGCAAGGAGTCTGGCAAAATTCACATAATGAAAGTATGGATAATCTCGAATTAATTCCCCAGAGCGAAGAAAATCTAGTAATCCTTCAATTGTTGATAACCCATATTGAATATCATCTAGAAAATCCTTGAGCAATTGTTCTGGAGAAAACTCACAAAAACGAATCCAATCCCCCTGAATTTCAACCTCGTATCCTTCCTGGGTGAGAAACAAATCGCGCACAGGATTATCCCAATCGACAATTCGTAACAACCCTGGATATTGCCGATTTCCTGGATTTTTGAGCCAATCCCCCGACTTTGCCGCTTTCAACTTTGCGAGGAACTCAGGTAAAGGCTGATTCCATAGTTCCACAGAATTGTTTGCCATAACGTCCTCAATCGACCAGTAATTTCCTAGCCGTTCCCAATTGCCACCATTGCAGACTTCTAGCAAAAATGTTCTGTAAACTTCAGGCAGTTTAATTCCATGTTGTGCTTCTAACGCGCTCAACTTTGCTTCAGAAGCAATTGGCGGATTAGTCGTGATTTGGGCATAGCGATTGTATGGATCGAATTTTCGCAATCGAGCGAGGGTGACGTGAATTCGTTCAGGAACGCTTAACCATTTTCGCAGGGGTAATTGGCAACCGAAATGACGCTCCACTGTAAAAATGTCTTGATCGTATACTCTCACCCTTCCTTGCGGGTCGTGAGAGAATTGAATTTGTAACTGAGTCAACACCTGACAGAATTGCTCTGCATCATCATCAGTCGGAAATAATCCCACAAGATGGGGATGCTTAATTGTCTTTATCTCCCGATACATAAACTCACAAGCTTCCGCCTCATCCGTAAATTCAAACAGCAGTTGTTGAACCGCACCACGCTCGGTATAAAAGACTTGCCAGCGATCGCACGTTTGAATCAAGCAAATCTCATCATCACCCATTTGGCGAATTTGATACAGGCGACAACCTTCGCCCCAAAGTTTAAGATCAAGTAACTCTGCATTCAGATATTGAACATATTCCCACATTTACTCACCTCGAAAACACCCATCTCAATCACCGCCAGTTATGTCTTCACTTGTTATCATGGGTTTTCCCGCTACATTGATTAGGCGATCGCAACCACCTTTATCCCTTGCTTGGTGGCAACAATAGCTTGGAAAGATGTGTAGTCAAACACCAAAGTATTAACCACTGCATCCACGTCATAGGTTTTTATTATTTCCCCTGTCTGAGCTGACAGCACTGCCAGAATTTGCCCTACACCACATAATAACCTGTTGTTATCCAGCCAAACGATATCACTTTGCCAAGGATTTAATCCATCATGGTCATGGTACAACCGAAAGAATTGACCCCACATTTTCTCCCGATATTGTGACGATTTTTCCCATTTTTTCCATATTTCATGGAGTGGTTCCTGCGTTTGTGGGGATAAAGTGCTTAATATCGAGCGTTCAAGCCGAAAACTTAACAAATCAACACCTTGATATCGATATGCAGTATAAGCCAGACGCTGACCATCTGGGCTAAAACTCAAGCCGCCACGATGACAACGCACACCACCTGAATATTCACCCAAATAGGTCAATTTACCCTCAAGCATACTGTCAATTCTGTAAATATGATGGAACTCATCCATATCTACAGAATTAACAATGAGAAACTGCATTTGTGGATCGATGGCAAAAGCAGCATTATAATCTCGCCAACGACGCAACCAACGAATCTGCTCACCGCTTTCTAAATTAACTAGATAAATATCCCCCCAACCCTCACCAACCAATAAATAGCCCTGGCAAGGTGTTAATCCCAACCAGGAAATATGGGTACATTTACCATGTCCATAATACTCATCCTCCAGGGAAGTCTCCACATAGGGTGCATGGGGTAAGTCAACTCGTTGCAAAACGGACAAATCATCCCAGCGACGTATCTCAATCCCATGCTCTAAGGAAACATTACTGGGGGTGATCACAAACCTGTCTTTATCAGGTAACAAAACAATACTTGGTACTGATTCAAAATCATAGGGTAACTCGATTTGTCCAATTATCCGGGGTTGTTGGGAAATATCCCACTTCACCAAAGAATGAGGGTATATTGGTGCGATCGCCTGTTTCCTTACCCCGTCGTAAATTAGTGCTTTGCAATCCATACACCTTGCCCTCCTAGCCATCGCCATTAATTTTGAATTTTGAATTTTGAATTTTGAATTGTTAAGACTCCCCTTGTTCTGCACGAAAAAGCCGGAGGAATCCCCCATCAAACCATTCCCCGTAGTGAAATCGCAGTTCCCCGGATAGTAGCATCTGACCTCGACAGTAGAGAAAGTAGGTTTCTTTAGGGAAATAACTGTGCAAAGGGAGCAATCCTTTTTTCAATGCAGTTCGCTCCCCATTTTGCCAGAGTCTTGCCAGGTGAGATGCTAAACAGTTCAAGAAAAATTCAGCTTTAGGTAAGGAAGGATCTGTTCCTAAAGTTACCAACTCATCCTCTCGTCCTCTCCAATCAACAGACATTTCCCAATCTTCGATGGGAGGTAAGCAGGATTCCAGCGCAGCCCAGACAACTAACTCTAGGTACGTCGGCTCATTCACGTTGGTAAATAAGGTATTCGCATTTATTGGCATTGCAATTTCTAAAACCGTCAACAAGCCGATCGCATTGTGATGCACACTTCCTGTAACCAGTCGATACTGCTTCCCATCGGCTTCAAAGGGAATCGTATATGGGTATTGCAATTTTGCTTTTTGAAAATGCTGTAAGCAAAGCTGATGAAAGTCAGGTTGAGGTAGTGGTGGATCAAAAAACATCCAATCTAAACACAAACTATTGTTTTCTTGGGTCACAGAAGCACCACCTAAATAGTGCCATAGCTTTTCAGCTTGAATGACGCAGCGTTGCAGATTTGGATAAGCAACTAGACGAGCAAGAATTTCTGGCGAGATTTCCCGGTTGAGTAGGTTTGCGTTCACGAAGTGACTCCGTTGCGTTAGCTTCCCGCAGGGTAGGAGTATCGCCATCTGATGCAACAGTTCATATCTAATTACCGCAACCTGATTGGGTGTATATAAACGTGCTTGTTCTTCAAAAAATAGTAGATAGGTGCTAGCAGCTTCCTCAATCTCAGACAAAATCTGGGGAATTAGTAAAGAGTGAGTAGGACTCGCAGCAGACGCAAAGCGTAAATTCCACTGGGTTTCATTGAGCAGTTCAATTCCCTCGATTTCTTGCAGATTACTCCAATTCCGCGCAACCTGCATCACCTTCAATGCAGTGCTATATGGAATACCGTACATCGGATAGTAACTCCCCGGATACCATAAACAAATCGGTTCATTGTAAGACTCGCCATAAATTTGAAACAGCTGATCGATCAGTTCCCAAATAGCCCAATTTTGATAACCTTGCGGTAGCTTCCAACTGCTCTCACCAATAAGCTGTTGACAATCCCTGACAAAGAAGCGATTATCCTCATTCTCGTACATTTCACGCGCCTGAAAGCACTGCCAAAACGCATCATTATGGGCATGACGTGCCAAAAACTGAATTAGGAGCGAATCGTCATATCGGGTTATGGCTTTGCGACTGTGGCGACCAGAGAATAACACACCTGAATCGCTTTGTGCGATCGCTAGTGTATACCCATCAATTAGAACAAACGTTTTTCCCTGCTTATCTCTCATCCAGCAACTGGTTCAAATAGGTGAAAAATGCTCTAATAACGATTAAATGCTTGAATTTCTCTAACCTTAACCATTAAAGAGGTATGAATTCAGCATTTTCTAAAGCATTCCTCCAAGCGATACAAGCAGCTAGACGATAATCAGACTCCCTAGAGTGATATTCGTGATAACTGCCATTAAAGACAGTAATTTTGAGGGATGAAAAAGCTTTTTTTTCTAGATGAGAATATTTAAGCAACCCATCGATAATTCCTTCGATTGACTCTGGAATATATTCGTCAGGAATAACTGTCTCATTTGGAATTTGCCAAATAATTTTAATCTGATTGTCTTCTAAATTCTGTTCTAATTTGAATACAATATGACCGTGATGGTCGATAGAAGAGCTACCTCTGATAAATTTACCCTCAGTAATTAATGGTTCTTTAATTGAATAACGTTGATACTCACAACCATGCCAGATATCTAATTCAATTACATTCTGAAATGTTTCCCAAATATTTACTACCCAATGCAAATTTTCCACATATTTACAAATATCGTCCCAAGCGGAGTTACGAATATGTTTATAAATTTTCAGCAATATATATAACTCACGAATATCCTGTTTATTCGGCTCCTCTTGGATAACTAATTTCATTAAACGTTGAGCAACTGTGATAGTTTCCTGGGTAAATAGCTCTTCTGAGTCTTCATCGTCTTCATATTTTCCTAGTTCTGGTTGCTCATGTAGTGACTCAATTATTTCATTTAGCCAACCAATCTTTTTTTGTCTAGCTTCATAGGTATAGTCTTTTGCCCAGTATAATTGTTTGCGGTTCATATAATCAAATTGTTTCTAATAATAATTGTTAGATATATCATACAGAAAGTACTATTTTATGTCTATGATCTAAATATAGGTAAATGCACTCATCAAGCAATCTATAATATTAGTTAAAAATTAAGTTTTATTGCATCACAAACGTTTGCACTACGTCCACCATATCTCATCTAGCAAATCTCGTTTTCTTTCTAAAGGAATTGCGGGACAATTTTCAATAAACTGCTTCAACCTAGCCTCTGACAAACCCATTAAATATCCTTGGAAAAGAAGATACGGACTTTGCTGAGAATTCAAAATTGAGATCGATTTTTCGATTTCGTAAATCTCTTTATTTAAAAAATTGAGATGCATTTGTAACCATTGCTTCGGTGTATAGCGTTCCATCACAACATAAGTCAACAACGGTTGTAAGCAGATTTGAATTTTCACTTCATGTCCTTCTTGTGTCAGAAACAACCCGTAAGTCTCTTGTTCTGGAGGATACAACCCAATTCGTAATAGTCCAGGAAGGACGTTAATTTTCAGGAGATAGGGTAACTCGACTGCATCAGATTGTTTTCCTGTTGCCAGAAATTGGCGAACAAAATCAGGCGGTGACTGGTGCCATAACTGGTTAGAATTATGCTGTATGATTTCATCAAATGTCATCAAGCGATCGCGCTCGGCACAATCCCAACACCCTCCATTTCCCACCTCTAGCAAAAAAGCAGCATAGGCGAATGGTAGCTGAATTTCCAATGCTTTTAGAATCGCCATTGAACCAAGCGGTGGATTTAAGTCTATTGCCAAACACATTCCATCTGGATCGAGGTATTTCAAGCGATCTAACGCCAAACGAATCTCCCTAGCAACTTCAATCATTGCAGTTTGATGGGCGGTTAAATGCATAGCTCTAACCCAGAGACTTGCTCAAAAAACATAGTAGCAAAGGATTCACAACGAGGCATGATTTTTGGAAGTTCAACCCGTAGCATTGCGATCACAGCATCAACATCCTCACAATCACAGTATAAGTGTTCTAGATGATACCCTAGTAAAGCTTCGGGGGTTTCCGTACTCCCACAGCAGTTGTGAGCAACCCAAGCGATGAAGGATTTTGTTGCGCGATACTCCTTTCAGGAGTGGCTGCCGCCATCGCATTCGATATCCAACAAATAAGCTCGAATAAAAAATTCCTCTGAGTAGCCAAGGGCAATTGGAAGCGTTTCAATCAACCCTTTTTTGAGGCATACTTTCGCACCTTTAGTGGTAATTTCCAGTAAATCATCAGCAGGCTTTTCAATCGCCAGAATCTGAGCATCAGCCCAAGCGATTAGGTTCTGCTCAGACACCAACCCAATATTCCACAGGGTGAGTGCGATCGCTAAAGGACTTGGATTTTCTAGTGACATACTCCTCACATCTTCCACCCAAAAAATGGTGAGATTAAATACTAAGCATAAAGCTAAAAGTATTAATTTATCGTTAAAAGCAAACAAAAATACTGTAGCTATATCGCCCAGATTTTCGATTTTGCTGTATGTATACGTAAATGTGCAAGATATTAAGTTAACCTAAATTAGGATTTATTAGCTCAAATGTTCCCAAAACTAAGATGGCGATCGCGTAGCGGCTCCCCGGTCGCATCGCTGCTTTTGATACTTCCTTTGCTAATCGGCGGAATTTATCTGCTGCAACCGACTCCCCCTGCGCCTTGTGGAAGCCTGAAAAAATTTGGCGCGCTTGAGCAAGGAGAACGCTGTATCATCAATCGTAACGTTACCCTGGAAGGTAATCTCAAACGACTGCCCAATCAACTAACCGTCAAAGGCGACCTAACTATTAGCGGTACGTACATTGAAGAACTGCCCAATGCAATGGTGGTTGACGGAAACCTTTTTTTGTACAAAACAAGCATTGCCAAGCTGCCCCCAGATTTGCAGGTTCAAGGAAGTTTCGATCAATATAGTGGATTTGGTTCTCCAGGGGTTAAATGCAGTGCAATTCCTAAAACTGCTGTTATCAAAGGGAATCGCAACTGTCACTAATTGCGATCGCAATAGACTGCAAATCAAATCTGCTAACTGTATGTCGCCACTCAGCAGACTTTGCCACACTAATTCACTAATTGGATTCATCAATTTAGTCCAATTTTAAAGAACAATGTTACAATCCTGGCGAATCAAACCCAGGAAATCAATCGTGCCTAAACAATTTTCTAATCTCAAGTGGTTGAGATTTAATCCTACCTCTTTCACACTGTTTGCGATTCTATTTGCAATAGTTGTGATAATTGCACTCTTCTTCCGAGATGATTGGATTAGACCGTTACTGGGCGACGTTTTAATTGTCATGGTGATTGCTTACTTTGTTCATGCTTTTATTGCAGTTCCACTACGGAAGGTTGCTATTGGAACTCTCATCTTTGCCTACTTGATTGAGTTGCTTCAGTTTCTTAATCTCATTGATATTTTAGGCTGGCGAAACTCCCAGCTAGCTCATTTAACAATTGGATCTACTTTCGACTGGCGAGATTTGGTTGCTTATACGCTGGGGATTGCGATCGTTTTCCTCACTGCGAATCGTTTGAAGTCATAAACTACTATTATTTTCCTCTTTATCGAGTATTCATCATTGCTTTGATATGGCGTAAACGTCCCAGATTTAGACGATTTAGGCATTGCTTCCTTCTGGTTTGACTACCAAAAAACTGTGACTCAAACTTGCAATACTGAGTTTGATAACGCTCCCAAAGAGCTTGAGTGGTATCTTGTCCAGATGTAACTGGGGCTTGCTGCTGCTCGTCTTCTGGATCGTATACAGCTATCCCCTTTAGATCCGCAATGCGATCGTTATTTAGCCGAGCTAAACAGCGATGATAGAGCATCGGTGCCATAGAACCTTCCTTCAAAGGCTCAACCAACTCGGTACAATGTGCTTCACGATAGTCTTGCCAGTATTTCTGTGCGATCGCAAATGTTTGCTGATACTGCTTCGATAGTCTTTTTGCCCAATCGCCATAAATGCTTGATTGCAAAAGCTGAGTTGTTTTCGACCAATAGACCGCGCATCGATTTAACCCGATCTGCGTCTTATCCACACAATTTAGCTCTGGAATTCCAGGTCGTACAGAACCACTGGAGAGAGCCAAACCACGAGCAGGTGCTGCCAAAAGTTCTTCAAGTTGACGAAGACGAGCCTCTCTGAGACGAATGGCACTAAGAAAAGCCATAAGCCTTACCAATTAAGCGGTTTGTAATTGTTTACGTAATTCATGCCGGGGCTTTGTCATTAAAGGGTAAGCTTTAGGGCGGCGTTTTTTGGTTCGTGGTTCAGTTCTAGCGGGGCGGTCAGGAACCTCCTTGTGAACAATAACTTTAAGTAAAGTGCGATAAAGTCTGTTGCGTTTTCTAGAGCCAGCAATCTCTAATTTAGGAATAAAGTGAATTAAATGATGGCGAGTACCTTGTAAAGATAAACGTAAGGGAGGAGTATTGTAAGTATTCCCAGCCTGCCACATTAAGCTACGAAGTAAATTATAAGCGAGTAAATAAACATGAATTTCTTTACGTACCATTGAGGGGGTTTTGCATCGTAAAATATCCATTCCCAAAGTTGTTTTTAAATGTCTTAAATCCAGTTCAACATCCCAACGTTTATAGTAAAGCCCTACTATTTCAAGAGTGGGATAACTTGTTTTATCTAATAAAGTAGTGATGAGACTAACTCGTTGACTGCGAAAACCAGGAATAACAATGTAGTAGTAAATTTCCCGTACAGTTATGGAAGGAGGTAGAGCATCAAATTCATCCTTACTCAACCCTTTTGGGCATCTTGTAGGTTTATACCAAGTAACAAGCTTGTCACAATCACCAACAATTTTACCTTTACGCATAGTTGTTGTCCGAGATTGGTGCTTACGAAATACTGCATCACAATCAAGTTTTGTAATAGCAAACATATCAGCATAAGCACAAAAGGCTCTATCACCTAAAAGAACATCATTGGGTTTGAGAAAACTGTATAAATTCCTCGCTAATTTAATATCATGAGTGTTCATAACGTCTATACACAAAGCAATTGCGGCTCCCGTCACCAAACTAAATATCACACCAATTTTAGCAATTGGAAACCCACATCCCTTTTTTTGACTACTAGTTTGAGGGTATTCTTTCTGGTTTTCTTTTGTGTCAGGCATAGAAACAGTCGAACCGTCTATTACTAACACCTTTCGACCGCACCATAAGTGTTCTTGTGTCACTTTGTTTTCTAAATTTCGTGCCGAATCATTGAAAAGCTTCTCTAATAATTTCTCTGGTAATCTTGCCCGTGCTTGGCAGTATGCACTCGTATCTGTTGACGGAATTTGGGGTAAAAGTAGCGAAGACACTGTTGGCGAATTGCGAAAAGGCTTGTCCAGGGCGGGTGGCTTGAGGAATAAAGCGATTATAATGATATGACCCCAAGCCATGTATTACACAATAAAAATTCACCTAATAATTGCTATCAAGTTTTTAAGTATCAACCAAACCTAAAATATTTTGTTTTTGAAAAACTAACCATGTAATGCACGGCTAAATGTCTATAACTGTGTACTACATGGTTAGATACTGGAAGTTAACCCTGTTGGCCAATTCAAAAGAGTCATCTCAAAAAGGAGTAGGATCAACATTAAATTCCAAAAGTTGGGCGTGAATCAATATGTCGATACATCCCCAAAATATACCTGACATACCCGTTGAAACTGTACAGGTGGCTCGTGCTGCCTTCCCCAAGGGAAATATTTACCTACAGATACGCGATACATTGGGCAGTATTTATGAAGATGAAGCTTTTGTAGAGTTGTTTTCGCAACGGGGACAACCAGCAGAGTCCCCTTGGCGACTAGCACTAATATGTGTAATGCAGTTTGTGGAAAATTTATCAGACCGACAAGCAGCAGACGCAGCGCGGGCGCGAATTGACTGGAAATATGCCTTAAGCTTACCGTTAACAGACAGTGGCTTTGATTTCTCCATTTTATCTGAGTTTCGGACTCGGTTGGTGAACTCTGGTATGGAGCAAAAGCTACTGGACATACTTTTGAGCCAGTTACAGTCAAAAGGGCTATTAAAAACCCATCGACGACAGCGCACAGATTCGACTCATGTGGTAGCAGCAATCCGCTCCCTGAATCGACTGGAAACATTAGGAGAAGGAATGCGTTCTGCCCTCGATAGTTTAGCAGTAGCCGTACCAGAGTGGTTAACTGCCCACATTCAACCAGATTGATTTGACCGCTACGGTCGTCGAGTAGAAAACTATCGTTTACCTAAATTGGATTCAGAGCGAGAAGCTTTAGGCAGTACGATTGGCGCAGATGGATTAGCTCTATTAGATGCAATTTATGCACAAACATCGCCAGATTGGTTACGCCAACTGCCTGCTGTGGAGACTCTTCGTCAAATCTGGGTACAGCAATTTTATGCCCCACAAGAAGATGGGTCGGTAAAATGGCGTAGCGTCAAAGATATGCCACCATCAACATTGGCAATTCACTCTCGTCATGATGTCGAAGCGCATTATAGGGGTACAGCCGGGATACGTGCAAAATGGGACATGTTGTAAAGTTTTGTAAAGAAATCAGGTTGAAAGCATTGATTT
>NZ_JACKZU010000226.1:0-13018 GCF_014222165.1 Nostoc sp. 2RC | reverse complement strand
TGTAAATTAAAACTTCAGGATTACCTGTATGATAAATTTCTTTTTCTTTTTTCCAAGCCCAAATAAAACATTTTAAGGCTTGGTAATAAAGTCCTTGCTGATAAAATTTTGTTCCTTGGAGTTGTAATTCCACAACATCTTGATTTTGGGGATAAAGAAAAATTTGCCTGCCAAAACTTCCTTGAAAGTTATCATTGTTTAGTTGAGGAGGAGCATTCAATTTATATCCGCGATCGCCATCCAGTAAAAAATTTAAAAGCTTGACCCAGTTACCAGCTATCTGTTCTTGGTCAATTTGCATTAATTCTGCTATTCTCGGATAAATATTATTACTTAATCTATCCCGAATTCTTTGTTCTGGTAAATCTAAAAACTTAGCTATTTGTTGTCGAGAAGTTCCCAATAATGATTGACAAATAATTTCTTTATCGAGTTCAATTAGTTGCTTTTTATTTGAACCTTTTTCTAAATTTTTAAAAAACAGTTCAATATTAATATTTAATTTTTCTATAACCTGCTGGCAACTTGTCAACATAGAATATATCGTCTATTTTTGAAGATGATAATCTAACTTTCAGGTCGAGTAACACTACGAGTGTAGAGAGAATTTCTACATGTGTTGATAATTAACTCAGCACTTACGCAAAAATAACGTAATTCCGTCATTACGAGGGATAGGGAAGTAATCCTCACTGACGCTGGGATTGCTTCCCTACACTCCGTTTCGGTCGCAATGACAATATCGGCGTTGCGTAAGTCCTATAACTAAGTGATGCAAAAAAATAAACTATAGGACTCATATTTCATTCGGACGAACACACCCTTAACAGTCAACCGTCAA
Organism: Nostoc sp. 2RC; assembly: GCF_014222165.1. NCBI lineage: Bacteria > Bacillati > Cyanobacteriota > Cyanophyceae > Nostocales > Nostocaceae > Nostoc > Nostoc sp. 2RC. Next base: position 12,177 of record NZ_JACKZU010000226.1, on the reverse strand, counting down.
CACCACCAATCGAATATTTTTTTACTTGCAACTTCCAAATAGTAAGATTTTACAGTGGGCGCTATTGTTGCAGCAAAAAGCATGGGTGGGAAACTAATTGTATTTGAAGGTGTGGAAGGCTGCGGTAAAACCAGCCAAATACAGCTTTGTTGTCAGTGGTTGGAAAGTCTAGGAATTTCTGTGGTGGTAACTCGCGAACCGGGGGGAACGGAGTTAGGTTTGGATCTTCGGCGGTTGTTATTAGAAAAGTCAGAAGATAAGCCAGTTGGCGAAGTGACAGAATTGTTGTTGTATGCTGCTGATAGATCCCAACACGTTGAACAAGAACTCAAGCCTAATCTTGCAGTAGGGAAATATGTTTTATGCGATCGCTACACTGACTCTACCATTGCTTACCAAGGATATGGCCGAGGTCTGAACATGGACTTAATCAATCAACTCAACTATATAGCCACTGGTGGGTTGGAAAGTGACCTAACCATCTGGCTGGATGTCGATGTCGAGGTGGGACTGTCCCGCAAAAGTAAAGACGTTACACTGCAACCTTTAGACCGCATTGAACAAGAGACCATTGCTTTTCATCACCGCGTTCAGGAAGGATACGCTTCCTTAGCTGCATCCCATCCCTCACGAATTGTACGGGTAGATGGTAGCTTGAGTAAACAAGCTGTACAACAAGTAATTCAAGAAATTTTGCGTTCACATCTTCTAGTGTGATGTCAAAATTTGAATTGATATTACCTATACTTCCCCCAATTTATTTATATTTTGTTTCTCAATTCCTCTTCTTTATGATTCAAATACATCTGTCCTCAGTAGGGTAAAACTCCACATTTATATTTGATAAGGTTGCAAATAACACTAAATCAAAACTTACGCATGGTAGATCAAAAATTAACGATTTGGGCTGCACATGAAGCATAGGACAGAAAAAATGCCCAATACTTCGACTACGCTCAGTACAAGTGCCCAATACCCCATGCCCAATTCCCCACCTCAACAAATAATCTCGCTGCGTAAGTCCTGCAAATGTTAGTTAATTGCAATTGGAGTTAAAAATGACATACACACAAACTGGCGACCCAACTATTCGTCAACATGTAGAAGCTTGGCAAAAATTAGATGTAGATGAACAACTAGGTTTGTTTTGGTTTATCTATAAAGAAATCGGTAAATCAATTACTCCAGCTGCCCCTGGTGCTAGTACAGCTTCTTCAGATATTGCTGAAGGTTTATTTAATCAAGTTAAAGAATTATCCCAAGAACAACAATTACAAATTCAGCGTGATTTGATTAACAAAGTTGATAGTCAAATTTCTCGCCAATATGGGTCTTTAGGCGATACTACAAAGGTATTGTTTTGGTATCTATTAGCTCAAGGTATGAACAATGGTAGTATTATTTCTGTACCTGGAGATTATCAACTTAGCTCAGGATCTCAAGCGCTGTTTAGCAGAATTCAAGCATTACCTTTTGAACAACAAATTACTCTTTTCCGCGATTATGCCGCCCCAATGGGTACAGAACCAAAAGCAGGCGCAGAAATTTAGCAATTTACATATAGGAATCCGGTTTGATATCTGAAATTATTTGTGTAGTTAGGCAAAAGCCAACGTAGATGTCAATAAATGTAGTAGACTGACACAGCTAAAATAGTGCATTAGGAAACTCTTGTGGGGTGGGCATCCTGCCCGCCCGGACGGGTGAGGACACCCATCCCACAATCAAATCTATTGCAACATTTTAGCCTGGTTACGCCACTATCATTGTTTTATGTTTAATTAAGTTGACCTACTTATAAACAAATAAACACAGAGTAAAAACTAAAACTTTTACCCTGTGATTATCTATGTCCTTGGCTTAGTTGCACCCTAAAGTCGTAACGCCCTTTGTTTTGTATTCAATATGCTAAAGGCAATTATAGCTAATTTAATCTGCCTTTTGGTTGGTTTAAATATGTTGATTTTAGATTAATCTTCTGCTTTTTTATAGTTTTTTATTCACCACTAAAACATCGGAATATTAATTAAGACATGAATAAGATAGTCAAACTTTTAACATTGATTATTCCACCATTTTTTTACACTAAATACTACATTACATTCCCATCAATCTCCAAATGTAACTAATTTACGAGAGTTGAGCATACTTATTAAAAGTATTGCAGCTAGAAATCAATGTAGGTCAGCTTTTAACGAATTTAATATCAGCGATCGCCATCAACTCTGAGGTTCATTTTCTACTTCTAATTTGATACAATAATGTATATTTGAATCAATACACTACTCACAGAATTTACCGCAAATTAAGTTGAAGTATTATCGTCAAGCCGAATTGATTAAGCATCAACTGTGACTGTTAACCGTCAACAGTCAACAGTCATCAGTCAACACTCATCAATAGACCTTTTGCAAAAGTGCTTTTTGGACTCTTGTGGAAAAAGGGATGCATGTTAATGGTTCGACAAGCTCACTAACCGGGGAAAGGGAAAAGACCAAACCTTTCCCCCTTTCCCTTTCCCCTTTTCCCGACTTCTAGACGCTGCTGTAATCCCATCAGGCATTCCTTTTGACCTTTCCCCCTTTCCCTTTCCCCTTTTCCCGACTTCTCTTAGAAGTCTAATCATCTATCATCCTTCGATAGCGTCCTAGCGCAATTAAAGGAAAGTATTGTTGATACATGTGATATTTGAGATAAAAATGGCAGGGAAAGCCTGTACCAGTGAAGTCTGCCTCAAACCAAGTACCATCCGGTTGCTGAGTCGTCACCAAATAGTTAATTCCCCGTTCTATGGCTTCAAGGGCTAATTTACCAGTTGCTTCACCTGCTGCTAATAGGCCAATTAAAGCCCAAGCAGTTTGAGATGCAGTACTGCGTCCTTGTCCTTTGAGACTGGGATCGTTGTAAGTGCGACAAGTTTCGCCCCAACCACCATCTGCATTTTGACATCCCAATAACCAAGCAGCCCCGCGTTCTATATTGAGTTTATATTTTTCAGGGCCAATCAACGCCAGAGCTGATAAAACTCCACTAGTGCCATAGATGTAATTGACACCCCAACGACCAAACCAACAACCTTCTGTTTCTTGTTCCTTCAAAAGATAAGTCAGCGCCCGTTGTAGGTTATGCGGTTCAATTGACAAATTACAAGCACCAAGCATTTCTACTACCCTAGCGGTGACATCTGCGGTGTTTGGGTCAATCATGGCTTTCAAGTCTCCATAGGGAATGGAGTTCAGCCAATCTTGGTCGTTGTCTAAATCAAAAGCAGCCCAACCACCTGGTTTACACTGCATAGATGCAATCCATTTTAAGGCACGGGTGATGGCAGCTTGCTTGATTTTTTCATTGGGCAGTTTCGCTTGATGCAGCGCCATCACCACCACAGCCGAGTCATCGACATCGGGATAAAAGCGATTGTCAAACTCAAAGGCCCAAGCCCCTGGTTTTCCCTGGCGATTTTTGACAACCCAATCTCCATAATCCAAAATTTGCTTTTGCAATAACCATTCCCCAGCCCTAACCACAGCCGGATGATCTGCTGTCAAACCAGAATCTACTAAAGCACGTATCGCCCAAGCCGTGTCCCAAATAGGTGAAATACAAGGCTGTACCCGGTAGTAGTCTTTTGTTTCAATGGCAAAGTTGTCAATTGCTTGCAACCCTCGTTCCACAATGGGGTCGTTTTGGTCATAATCCAAACACCGCAAAGCCAACATGGAATTCAGCATTGCGGGAATAATGCCGCCCCAGTCGCCTGTAACTTCTTGCCGTTCCAAAACCCACTTTTCGGCAGCTTTGATGCCTTCTTCCCGGAAGGGGACTAAATTTAGACGTTCTGCCAACTTGAAGCCATCATCCAAGGCGAGGAATAAATCTGTCCAATCGTTATTTTTGGGTAATCCCCACTGGACTCGCTCCACACCTTCAACGTATAGTTCATCTAGGTTGATACCTTGGTCAGCGAGAAAAATCGGTTTGCGATCGCACACAATCAACAACGGTACAGTGCTAGAACGCGCCCAACTAGACATCTCGTAAATATTCACTGGGAAAGCTTCAGGCAACAGCATTATCCAAGGTGGTAACGAGGGAATACCGCGCCAGTTGTAGCAACCAATTAAAGCTAGGTGCAACTTGGTAAAAATCCGAGTTTTACTGATACCACCCCGTTGCAGAATAAACTGGCGCGCCCGCACCAGCGCCGGATCGCTTGCTGGCACACCCAATAATCTCAGCGCCATGTAAGCTTCAACTGAGGTGCTAAGTTCTCCGCCATCACCATAGAAAAGTTCCCAGCCGCCATGTTCGCGTTGTTCTTGACGTAGGTAGGCTGTAACTTTGTGCAAAGGTCTTGCTTTGTCTGTTCCCCAAATCTTATGCAAAAGCACCACTTCGGCGGTGATGGTGACATTAGATTCCAACTCTGCCCACCAATAACCCGCCGGATTTTGTATTGAAAGCAGATATTCTTGGCTAGCTGCGATCGCTTGGGCTACTTGCTTGACTTTTACCCTGTCTTGTGTTTGCATCAAAAACCGTTCAACCTCAACACTCAACACTAGTTAACAACACGGCAATGCAGGTGAAAAAAATATCAGTAGACATAGTATTGTCTCTGAGTCACAGAGAATTTGCAATAGTTCGGGCTATCAGGAGAAGGTAATGCTCGTTTTGTAGTGTTTTTCGCAAGGGCTAAGAGCGATCGCGGGACATTTTGATCCAGCAGTGTCAAAACAGTTGAAACAGTTGGCTTTGGAGCAAGATACAACTGTGCAAGCCTTACTCACTGAGAGTTTAAATGATTTGTTTGAGAAGTATGGCAAGAAGCCGATTGCTTAATCTTGAGTTTGGCTGCATCAGAGAAATCTTTCTCTAACTGGGGGTGGCTTGCAAAAAGTTACATTTTTCATTTTTTACCTCGCCAAAAAGTCCAATAAGGTATTACCTTAGATTTATAAGTTACCAGCTTATAAATCTAAGGTTGAATTGAGTTGAGGCTTATACGATATGGCGAATCAAAAAAGTGGGTGGCAACAACACCCCGAACTTGGTGAAGTGAAGTCTATTACTCCTACGGAGGAAACTATCTTAACGGTACTGTACACCCATTTAAGTGGGGGTTTGTACAACCTACACGTCTTGGACAAAATCAATGAGGCAAATCAGCTTGTAGGTAAAAAGGAAGTCAGCCCAGGTACTTTTTACCCAACAGTGAAGCGTCTTGAGGCTGATGGGTTGATTGAAGGGTTCTGGAAGGAAGAAGTTATTCCGGGGGTGCGTAGACGTTACCTCAAGATTACTCCTTCTGGGGTAAACGCATTGGTTGCTAGTTATCAGTACCGAGACTTACTGAGTGAAGGCAATCTTAGGAGAGGGGGAGAAGGATCGCTGGAACCGGGACTAGGGTTGATCTCATAATCTGCGCGTTATCTGCTTTGCATTATGTATATCTATGAGGGGATGAAAGATGATGAAAGGAAAGTTGGGTGACGGGTTGAATGCCGAGAAACTCCTATGGGTGAATGGCGAGGAACTCCGAGATCGTACTCAGATCAAAATAATTGTTTATGGTGTTACTGGTTTTGGTGGTGTAGTACTTGGTCTTATGGCGTTCTTGGGACGCAAAAAGTATTCACCATTCTTTTTCGGGTTTGTTAAAGCACTAATACTGATTTTGTTGAGCAGGCTAGATGTTAAGCACTCTGAACAGGTCGCATCCACTAACAAGCCACCTTTCAATTATTTTGGATGGCTGGTATTGTTCCCAGAAGATATCCAATCCAATTTAGTTGACCTCTGGTATCGATGGGTAAGAGAAAGGGGGCGACCATATGCTTTTTTTCAAATGTGTCTTTACCTGATAAAAATGATCAATATTCCCGCGCCCTCCGCCTTCAAAAGGAAACGCTCGTCAACTCCGATTTCACTACAAAGAAAGAGTTGATGCGCCAACATCAACTCTCCCTACAAGTTGATTTATCATTTCCTGCGCCAACAGGAAAAATGTCAATCTCGCTTTTGTCTTTACTCCAGAAGGAGGAGTCTATGTTTATTTTAAACGGTGGCAGTGACCAAAAGCCACCACAACCTAACTCTGTCCGCTTGCTAGCTACAGTCTTCTGTATTGGGATTACACTTGGTTCGGGTATGGGTTACGGCTTTAAACAAGCAACAGATTTAATGCCCTCTAAGTCTGCTAGCGCTGTCACTCAAAGGGAAAACCAAAACTTTGGGCTTGCCGAATACATTAGGCTTGAACCTAGTATGACCCTAGCGCAAGTTGAGTCCATCCTTGACCGAGGTGTTGAGGTCGAAAGGTCTGAGACAACAACGACTTATATTTGGAGGAACGCCAGTGATTCTAGTATTACCGTTGTCTTCAAGAACGGCAAACTTACTAGAAAAACTCAAGTTAATCTCAAATAAAGCTCATCCTGGGCATTTTTTTCGCAGGCTTGTGCCTTGGTAAAACAGTAATTTTGAGATTACTTGGTGGACATTAGGCATTAGGCTATTATTTAGGTTCCATAAATTGGAACCATTACCCGTTTAAAGGCTTTGTTGCAATGCCTCTTGAGTTACACAACTTTGAGTGGGAGGGAGAGCGTTTAGTCCAGAGAGAAACTGAACCTCATCATATTACTGGTGTATTAGCTGAAATTCGATGGACGCTAGAAAACTCAGATTGCGATTGGGAAGATGTTTACTCAGCTTATTATGAGTGTAAACAAGATGGAACAGTTACTTTTTATGAGGGAGAAAGTGCTCAAGCTGGTAATCCAGGAATATGGACTTATGTAGTTTATAGCTGTCCTGTTGGCTCAGAAGAGGTAGTAAAAAATCCAGATATAAACACTTTAGCTCCTGCACTAGAACTGCAACAGCTAATTGAGAAGCTCATTTTTGAAGAATTGGCGGAGTATAGGCAACAGCTTGGCCTGACTCCAGCAGGTAGTGAAGATGACCGTTCTACAATCGCAAAGTTAGAGATGGGTGGTAGCGTATTTTTTGGTATCAGTGCAGGCAGTAATCCCAATCGCAGAAAGATTACACTTAAAGTAAATCCAATTAGTCGCACACACGCTGAAGCTGATGCCTTTCAACAAGCCTTTGATGCAGGATTAAGGGGAGGGAAAGCGCGTTTAACAGTTGACCGGGATCTTTGTAGAGCGTGTGGTCAAAACGGAGGTGTGAAAGGAATGGCTAGACAGCTTGGTATAGAAGAAATAGAAGTTATTAGCCCTAGCGATCGTCAAACGATTACACTGATGTGAGGTTAATTATGTTCATAACAAAATTTTCAGTTGAAGATTGGATTGGTAATCAAAACAAGGGAAGTGTCGAGCAAGCGCATAGCTGGCAAGAAATAGAATCAGCTATTAGAGAGTTAGACGGGCATCACAAAACACTTGTCACCTTAGAAACAGATAACGAAACTCACATGGCAGTAGGTGGTGGTTTAGGAAAATATGTAGTGTATTTAACATTTGATAATGAAAGTTTTCATTATCTTGTTGACCCATCTAAATCAGATATGGATGAATTCGTGATAGTTGGGGGACAAGAAGGTGTTTATCCTGCTAAGTCCTGCGTTGACCTGAATACAACTCTTAAAGCTGCCCAAGCTTTCGCAGAGCTTGGGACAATGGAAGAATCAGTTACTTGGGAAAAAGATGAAGTTTTTGAGCGAGTAAGCTAATCGTCATTCATTTTTCCAGGTGGATTCGCTTGTAATAAGCGGCTCTAGCCCTAATTTTATGCAACTTAAATGCTTATCAGCTCATAACAAATAGTTAACGTGGCGTAAGACCCGTGTTGCAGCAAACGGTACACTAGATATCAAAAGGCTTTCTTTGCCTGTTGCCTATTGCCTGTTGCCTGCTATAGTATCTAGCTTTGTCTAGGTTTTATGTACTAGCAGATAGAGACAGTTATGGGTGTAATTTTATTAGCATTGGTGGTTTTATCCATAATAATTTGGTTAGGATTACTGTGTTTTCGGGGGCAGTTTTGGCTCTTAGACCAACAACTAGAAGTAGAGAAGTTACATACAACGTCTTTACCTAGAGTTTGTGCGGTGATTCCTGCACGTAACGAAGCTGAATTACTACCAATTAGCTTGCGATCGCTCTTACTCCAAGATTATCCTGGTTCTTTAGAAGTGTTTTTAGTAGACGATCGCAGCACAGACGGTACAGCAAATTTTGCCGAAGGAGTCGCCTACGCCCTAGATAAATCCCAGCAATTACATATCATTTCTGGAGAACCACTACCTCCTGGTTGGTCGGGGAAACTTTGGGCAGTTGAGCAAGGTATCAAGAATGCTACTAAATTGACACCAGACTATTATTTCCTTACCGATGCAGATATCGAACATGACGTGAATAGTCTTTGCCGACTCGTTGCTAAAGCTGAGCAGGAAAATTTAGATTTAGTTTCAGTAATGGTGCGACTCCGGTGTCAAAGTTATTGGGAAAAACTATTGATTCCCGCTTTCGTTTTTTTCTTCCAAAAACTCTATCCCTTCCGGTGGGTGAATAATCCTAAAAATCCCACAGCCGCGGCTGCTGGTGGTTCGATCCTAATACGCCGAGAAGCTTTAGAGCGAATTGGCGGTATTCAAGCGATTCGCCAAGCTTTAATAGATGATTGCGCCTTGGCTGCGGCGGTGAAGAGGAGTGGTGTAGAAGAGGACGCAAGGACATGGGGACGCTCTGACGCGGAGATATTTTCTTTCCCCGCGTCCCCCCGTCTCCCCATGTCCGTGTCTTCTCCAAGAGGACGTATCTGGCTAGGATTGAGTACTTTAACTCACAGCTTGCGTCCTTATAATTCCTTAGCAACAATTTGGGATATGGTTGCTCGTACTGCCTATACCCAATTGAATTATTCTCCGTTATTGTTATTGGGAACTTTAGTAGGGATGACCTTAATTTATTTAGTTCCACCTATAGGTGTGATGTTGGGTGTAGTTTGGCGTAATTGGGGAATCTTATTTACAGGTTTATTCGCTTGGTTATTAATGACCTTGGCTTACTATCCGACAATTCGCTTTTATAAATGTTCTTTTTGGTTCGCCTTGAGTTTACCAGCGATCGCTTTTCTCTATACCTTGATGACTTTAGATTCTGCACTCCGTCACTGGCAAGGACGGGGCGGCAACTGGAAAGGAAGAGTATATCCCAACACAAATAATTCATAGTTGTGGTAAAGTTGAATTTCATAATTGATAATGCTAATGTAAAATAATTAGAGTCAGATAAAAGTGGTTGGTTAAAAGAGTTATGACAACCGCAGCAGTAACAAATAATACCGTTTTCGCCCCCAAAAAGCTGCCTTTTCTGGAGTCAATTTGTTGGCAGACGGCTGATGTATATAGGTTTACTCAAGAAGAAATGTTGAGCCGATACGAGCGTGGTTGGCAATACCACAACCTATTCAATAATCTTGAGGGTGAAGAACTGAATTTTCTTAAGGAACTCGCCAGACAGTATAAATCCTGGTTGCAAGTTTGTCTATGAAGTTCAAGTTAGAACACCATAACAAAATTGTCGCAGTTCTTGAATGTTTAAATTCTGACATACTTACGAAGGGTTCTGCTTACTTTGGTGGTGGAACCCTTCTTGCATTTGAGTTTGAAGAATATCGCTGGAGTAAGGACGTTGATTTTATCGCTTCTGTTAGTACACAAGGCTATAAATACTTACGTACAGTGGTATTTGAGGGTGGACATGAAGCATTGTTTCGAGATTTAAGTAATATCCAAGTTGGACGTAGCACAACTGACCAATATGGAATTCGGATGATAGTTATTGTAGATGATGTGCCTATTAAAACGGAAATTATTGCCGAAACTCGTTTTCAACTAGACCCACCAAGATATCCAAACTGGTCACCTGTTCCCTGCTTAAGCTTCAATGACTGTTTTACCTCTAAGCTGCTGTCAAATTCTGACCGTTACGCAGATGACAGCGTTGAGGCAAGAGATTTAATAGATCTAGCAATTCTCAGGCTGCAATCTCCAATTCCTCAAGCATCTATTCAAAAGGCTGAAAAAGCCTATGAGGTTATGCGCCCTTTGAAAAAATCGGTTGAACGCTTTCAGGAAAGACCAGATTATAGGGAGAAATGCTTTGTTAGCCTACAAGTCGATCGAGTTAAGATACCCAAAATTATCGATGGTGTTGATTTACTTGCTATGGATTTAGATTTACCTCACACTACAAGGGCTTTTCAAGAACAACATGATATTTTTGCTGATTTATAAACACAAAATAGAAAAACGAGAAGATTCTTAAATAGATAACAATTGACTCTCGCATCCTGAGTATCACCAGCCCAGCCCCCTACTTCTACTGGAGGCTGTTTGTTTGCTACTGCTGGAGTCAACGGACAATGGTTGAGCCGCTTTCAACACCGCATCGAGCAAACCTGGAAACAACATCTCTAAATCTTCACGTCGTAGCATATTAATGTGCTGTGTCCCTTCTTTACGCGTAAATACTACCCCTGATTCGCGTAAAATTTTAAAGTGATTGGACATAGTAGACTTGGCGATCGCAAAATCAAACCTGGCACAGCATTGTTCGCCCTCACTCGCCAACAGCCGCACAATCTCTAACCGCACCGGGTCGCCCAATGCATACAATACGCCCGGCAACGAAATATTTTTTCTATCTGGATGATAAAGGAATCTCATACTTGCATTATCTCATAAAGTAGCATATATTTTCATTATTCGATATTATCGAATTATAGAATTAATCAGGAAGGCAATTTATGTCATCCATTACAAATGTCACAGAAGCCACATTCAAGCAAGAAGTTTTGGAAAGTGCAGTTCCAGTATTAGTGGACTTTTGGGCACCGTGGTGCGGCCCTTGTCGGATGCTGGCTCCGGTTGTAGACGAAGTTGCAGCTGAATATGAAGGACAGGTGAAAGTAGTGAAACTGAACACAGATCAAAACCCTACTGTCGCCAGCCATTATGGGATTCGCAGCATTCCGACACTGATGGTTTTCAAAGAGGGTCGGCAAGTCGATACTGTCGTGGGGGCAGTTCCGAAAACCACATTAAATAAGACCTTAGCACAGCATTTGGAATCTAGGTAAAGGGGATGGGGCATGGGGCAAAGGGCATGAGGCAAAGGGCAAGGGGCAAAGGGTAAAGGGCAAGGGGCAAAGGCAAAGGTAATAAACCCTACCTTTCACCTTTTCCCCTGTCTTTACCCGTTTTCCCCTGCTCGCTGCCCCATCTCCCAGCGTGCGGGTTCGCGCTAGCATCTCCCAAAGAGAAGCTAAAGCACATCTCCATTTACAGAGCAAATAAGTAGAGAAAGAGGCAAATGGACTTAAAATTGTATGGTAAATCCGCACTGGTAACTGCCTCAACTGCGGGCATTGGTTTGGCCATAGCCCAAGGTTTAGCTCAAGAGGGTGCATCAGTGATTGTTAACGGTCGGTCTGAGGAAAGGGTAGCACAGGCGATCGCTAAAATTCAGCAAAGTATTCCAAAAGCAAAAGTTTCTGGCGTCGTTGCTGATGCAGGTACAAAAGCAGGAGTAGAAAAACTTTTTCAAGAAGTTCCCCAAGTTGATATCTTAATTAACAATCTGGGTATTTACGAACCAAAGACCTTTTTTAACATCAGTGATGAAGACTGGTTAAAAGTATTTGAAGTCAATGTACTCAGTGGAATTCGTTTGAGTCGGCAATATCTCCAAAAGCAGTTAGAGCAAAACTGGGGGAGGATAATTTTTATCTCTAGTGAATCTGCAATTCAAATTCCTGTGGAAATGATTCACTATGGCACAACTAAAACAGCCCAGCTTGCCATTGCACGGGGTTTAGCAGAAATGACCGTTGGGACTGGAGTCACAGTGAATTCAGTCTTACCGGGGCCGACTCGTTCAGAAGGCGTTGAAGACTTTATTTCCAACCTAGCGCAAGAACGTCGTACTACTCCAGCCGAAGTTGAGGCGGAATTTTTCCAAAATGTGCGTCCAAGTTCGCTAATTAAACGCTTTGAAACAAATGAAGAAGTAGCAGCGATGGTAGTTTACCTATCGAGTCCCCTAGCTTCAGCAACCAATGGTGCAGCTTTGCGGGTAGACGGTGGTGTGATTCGGTCGATTGTTTAGTGTGGGGCATGGGGTATGGGGCATGGGAGAATAA
>NZ_JACKZU010000225.1:0-13058 GCF_014222165.1 Nostoc sp. 2RC | reverse complement strand
GTTTGTATCAACCTTAAGTGGACGCTACCACATTTTCATGCTTGGCGGTGAAATTTTTTTCATTGGGACTGCCTTCTGAATTGCTTGTGGGGTAGGTGTTGCAATAGTAGCCATAGTATGTCTATCCTCTGTATGGGTCAGTTAAAAAAATTTCCATCACCTGAGATGGGAAGTTCCCATAGTTAGAAGGAGGTAGAGCGATCGCTCACTATACTTTAAAAGCTACTAAAAATACTGTACATTTAGGTGGTTTTTCGCATCTCCTAAAGCCAGCACTTACTATTGATTCCGGCGATACAGTAGATGTGGAAACTTATACTGGTTATTATATTTACGACAAAGCGCCACCAGAGTTCCTCACACCAGAATTTCTCGACATCTGCGAAAATCTTTTACCAGAACGGAAAATAGCTGGAGGGCCGCATTTACTCACAGGGCCGATTTACATACGGGATGCCGAACCAGGGGATGTTTTAGAAGTACAATTAGAAGCGATCGCACCTCGTTTACCTGTAGGCTTTAATGCAATTCGCACGGGTTGGGGAGCTTTACCACATCAATTTTCTCAACCCGCCTTAAGGTTCATTCCTTTGGATTTAGCAAATAATATCGCTGAATTTCCACCCTGCGCTGGAATTAAAATTCCCCTCAAACCTTTTTTTGGAATTCTTGGTGTTGCGACAAAAGAAACTTCTCGGACTTCTGTCCCACCAGGCTACTATGGCGGTAATATCGACAACCGCGAACTCCAAGCCGGTTCTCGTTTATTTTTGCCAATTTTTGTCCCAGGTGCATTATTTTCCATTGGTGATGGACATTCCGCACAGGGAGATGGCGAAGTTAATGTCACCGCCATAGAAACTTCCATGAACGGTAGAATTACACTCAAACTCCGCAAGGATTTACAATTAACAACACCAATTGCCGAAACTCCAACCGATATTATCACAATGGGTTTTGCTCAAACCTTAGATGAAGCCTTAGAACTAGCTTTAAAAAACATGATTGATTTTCTGGAACGCTTCATCCATTTGTCACCAGAAGATGCTTATGTATTGTGTAGTTTAGCCGTAAATTTCCGCATCACTCAAGTTGTAAATAGTCCCCAAAAAGGCGTACACGGAATGTTACCGAAATCAATTTTATCGAAGACTCTTAATTTAACTTGAGTCTGACTTAACTGTAAATTTCTTAATGCGTGTATATCTCAATAAATCAGATTTGTCTCCATCAACAAAATCAGTGGTGCAATATCTAAGTTAGAGTTTGTTCTGTGTTTCTCCAAAGCGATCGCCAAAAATATCGCTTTTATTTTTAGATAGTAATAAATCCAAGAATATGCAGATAATTGTGCTAAATCATGCTGACGAATTGATTTAAAAATTCGGAAAGTATAAATTTATCACCCCAACTAACAAAATGAAGTCCTGGAATCTCCAATTAGTTCATCAACATAAAATAAACTACCTGGATTTACACTTAATCTTCAAGATGTCCGGTAAAATTTTCCAATTAGCATGATGAAAAAATTTAGCATCAAGTTTATTCAGTTGTATAACGCTTGATATTTGCTTAATTATATAGTAATCGCAAATAATTTGTGAAACATCACGTGTTAAGCCTGTTGACTGTCAACAGTTAACACCGACATTGTTCACAACTCAAATAGAATTGCTATAGAATATAAAAGAACTTATCCTAGACATAGCCTGATAGTGCCCAAATAAAACACGTTTTTTGCGAACATTAACAAATTTTTCAAAAAATATGAGACTATAGAAATATTCAGATAGTCAGAAAAACGTGAGTCAACAAGATAAAATCTTAGAAAAAATCCTCTCTGGGACTTCTGATACAGACATCCCTTTTGCCCAGTTATGGCAACTCTTATACAAACTAGGCTTTGATGAACGGATTCGTGGCGATCATCGTATTTTTGTGAAAAATGGTGTCGAAGAAATACTAAATCTACAACATAAAAAAGGCAAAGCTAAAAGCTATCAAGTTAAACAAGTTCGTGCAGTAATTCTTAAATATCAGCTAGGAAGCAAAAATGAACTTTCGCTATGAAATTATTCTTTATTGGAGTAGAGAAAACCAAGCTTTTATTGCCGAAGTACCAGAATTACCAGGCTGTGCTGCTGATGGCGAGACTTATCAAGAAGCTCTGTATAATGTAGAAATCGTGATGCAAGAGTGGATAGAAACAGCTAAAGATTTAAACCGTGTAATTCCTGAAGCTAAACCACGTTAGTGTGTATGTTTCAGGGAACTTTAATATAATTGAAGTTGTTCACTGTTAGTTTTTTATGGCGCTTGTGCTAGTTTTCCCGTTCTGTCTTAGCCTCTTCTAGAGAAGGATAGTAATCACCAAGACTCTATTTGACGTTTTTCAATATTGGATTATTTAACAGATTGATTAATATTAAATCCCATAATCACTAAGTCTCTTTCAACACCGTCCAATTCTCCAACTTTAGGCAAATATCCCCACTGTTGAAACCCAAATGCTTTAAATAACTTTAAACTGGGTTCATTGTGGGCAAAAATGAAGCAGACTAAATTTTTTAAACCCAAGCTTGGACTTTCCTGAATTGCTTTTGTTAAAAGCTGTTTTCCTAAGCCACGGCGATGAAAGGCAGGTGCGATGTAAATACTAATTTCAGCAGTCGTATTATAAGCAGGACGGCCATAAAAAGATTGGAAACTCAGCCAGCCAGCAATTACTCCTTCTACTTCGATTACCCAAAGTGGCCGGTGTGAAGGCGATCGCCCTCTAAACCAAGCAAGCCGACTTTCTATAGATACCTGCTCTAAATCGGCACTTGCCATGCGGCTGGGAATCGCAGAGTTGTAAATTGCCACAATTGTGGCTAAGTCTGTTTCAATCGCATGGCGAATTTTCATTGTTAAGGTCGTGGAAAAAATCTAAGCGCAAATATTCAAAAATCATACCAGGGAACAGGCGACAGGCAATAGGCAATAGGATTTGAGAGAATATAGGTGTACGGAGTTATTTGCAAAAATCAAATAAAAGTTCTATCGCAATTCCAAATAATCTGTGAAATATTACATATTAGGGTTGTTGAGTGTTAACAGTCAACAGTTAACACTCAACACCAATATTTTTCACAAGCTCAATATAATTACTATATAAATTTATATACTTCGTAAGATATAAAAATAATTTAATTTTTAAAAAACCTGAGCAAGCTCATTATAGAACAGCCATACATTGCATATATGCATCAAAAGATACAATATTAATTTTGCTAAATTAATAATCTATATTAGATAGAAAATTCTCATTTGACGCTTGAAATACACACACAGATAAACACTATTTATATCTCCAGCTAAAGATAGAGGTTAGTAATACTAGATTTGCTTAGCATAAGAATAATTAGTAAAGTTTATAGTTATTTATCTAACAAGCAAGTAAATCTTATTATGCCTAATAATTATTATCAAAATAATGAAAAATCTCATTTATCAAAAATGAGTAGTAATCAATCTAAAAATCCATCTTTAGAAGTTGATATTGCTATTTTGATAGATAAAATCAAAAGTGGAATTTGGCTTTTTGGAATTCCGTCTTGGCTTTTTGGGATAACAGACAGAAGTTTAGCGGCATTTACTGATGGTTATGTATCTGCTGTAGAGATTTTTCAATTATTTACAGCATCTTTCTTTTTTTTGAGTTGGTTATATCTCAAACCAGAAGAAAGCTTTAATAGTAATGACTTCAGCCCTAGCCAATATCAAGAATATCTATATCGCATCCAAGCAGAAAAGTTAAAAATTAAAAGGCTACACATGATTAGCCAAGAATATATTTTACCTTTTCCTTATGTTTGCCAAATTTATCATTTATTGAGCCTCAAACATTTAGAAACAGTTCATAAATTTAGTTTAAATAACCTGAAAATTTTAAATATCAGCCACTTTCAAGCTACAAGTATTGGTGGAATAATTAAATTTCAAACAATATTAGATTCGCCAGCTAATCCTTTGAGAATTTGGCGACAGCCAATTGTAGAAGTAGATTTAATATTGCATACTCCATATACTGTTGAACTGAGTATTCCAGTCTACAATAACAAACGAATAATTGTGATTTTTAATGTCTTTCCTCTGAGCGATTCCGAACATCATTTGTTTATAGATATTTATAGCGATTTAGAATGGCCAAAGCCATTATTGCAAATAATCTTGCATTTTGCTTCTTGTTTGACACTCTTTGAAGACTTGCCATATTTAAAAGCTCTAGCTGAAAGAAACATAGAGCGTTTACTTCACTCAAATCGAATTTCCAATCACGAAACGGGGTTGCTTTTTAAAAGATTCGTGGAGCTATATGGTTCGAGTGGAGAAGGAACAAAATTAATTGAAGGGAAAGAAGAGGGTTAAGGGAATTTGTGAGTAAAAAAAGGTACTATTAGTCTATCGCATTAGTTCTGATGGGTAAAGTCATTCTTAATTTTTCTTTCTTTGCGCTCTTTGCGCCCTTTGCGGTTCGTTTATTAACCCAGCAAAATTAATGCGATAGACCACTATTGCTACTGTTGAGGGTTCACACTCAATAGTCAACAGTCATCAATAACGACTGTTAACATTCGATACAAAAGCATTGGAGCAATCTCGTGAATTGGCAAAATGTATTGGGCGGCTCCCAGAGCGATGGCTTCCTTCGGCATCCCAAATACAACGCAGGTTTGCTCATTTTGAGCAATGGTAACACCTCCAGCTTGGGCGATCGCTTGCAGTCCTTCTGCACCATCCCGTCCCATACCACTCAGCAGAATGCCAACAGTGGATGGCCCATAGCAGCCAGCAACGGCTTGAAATAGCACAGTTATGGAAGGACGATGACTAGAAACCGCAGGTGTGCTGGTAGTGAGAAATCGTCCTAAAGCATCGAGTTGCAGGTGTTTTTCCTCCGGAGCAAAGTAAACAGTCCCCGGTTGGGGAAAGTCTCCAGGCTGGGCGATGGTTATGTGAATAGAGCATTCTGCTGCTAACCAATTCACCAACTCTTGCAAAAATCCTTCACTGATATGCTGCACGCACAGGATCGGCGCAGGGAAGTTTGCAGGTAACTGTTGAAGAATCGCGTGCAATGCCTGGGGGCCGCCTGTGGAGGCTCCGATGGCTACAATTTTGAGTGGAGAAACTTGAGAAGTCTTAGCAAGTTTTGGACTGAATCCTTCGTTGCCAATTTTGCGTGTAACAGACTTCATTAATTAATTCTCCATTGTCTATTCTTGTATGGTGGCGGGTAAAAATTTTAACCCCCATTAAAACTTTAATCCCCTTACTTATTCCCAGTCCATCTATAATTTGGCATTTTTGAATCAGCTAAGGAAAAGGACTCTTAAATGGGTTACTGGGCGGAAGAGTATTTGGAAGTGGGGTAGTGGAAGGTGTGGGAGTAGGCTCTACTTTTTTGAGTACGGTGATGGCAAATCCTCGCTGCTGGGATTGTTGCTTACCAGATATATCATTAACTTGCAGAGCAATTTGAAGTGGAAAAGCTAGATTGACTGGTAGTTTAATGGAACCAACTGCTGAAACATCATTGCCGTATGGCAGAAGTTTAACTTGAATATTTTCTCCCTCTACTCTCCAGTTGAGAGTGGCTGTTGTTCCTTCGTTAAGAACTACATTTGGTTGTTCGCTATTGTTGATTGTGAAAGAGACAATTTTAAATGGTTTTGGTAATATTGCAATTTTAGATTCAGTCTTCTTAACATCAATTTTTTGGCTGCCATTATTAGGAAAAGCTTTGATTTCAAAGGCAAAATTTCCAGCTTTAGATGCTGCTAGGGGAATATTTTTACATTGCAGTTGTTGATTTTGTTGCGTGCATAATTTTTGCAGTTTTGGGTCAGTGATATTACCTTCATTAAATTTATAAATAATGGGTTCGCTATATGAAATACCATCATCTCCACTGCCAATAATTTGAATTTGTCCTAGCAGTAATGGACGCTCTATTGTCCAATTTAAAAGAATATTTTGACCTTTGGTGTATTGTGTTTTATCTGCTTTAAAGTCTATTACTTGAGCAATTGGTTTTTCAGCTATTTCTACTTGAGTGGTTTTACTTACTAGTTGTTCTTTGTTAGAAAATAATTGTATTTTTTTGCGATAAACAGCTTGTAATTCAAAAGTATAATTTCCTCTGGTTTTGACTCCAGTTTTGACATTGCTACAAATGAGTTCTTGTTTTTCTTGCACCTGACAAGGAGGTATGCGATCGGCGGCTCCTTTACCTAGCGATTCCGGAATACCATTGCTAAAATCATAAGTAATAGGTTCGATGGATTGGGAACCTTTGGTTGCGATAATCAACTTTTGTAGCTGTTTATATTGTTGAATTTTCCAGTTTAAGGCTACTTCATCGCCTTCAGTAATTCGAGAGTTAGTAGCATCGAAAGATGCTAATCTTAAAGGTTCGGGGTTTAAAATGCGCCAAATAATAAATCCTATTCCTGCCAACAAGCCCAAAATTGCTAAAATCAACAGTAGAAATTGCCACCAAGGACGAGGTTTCCATACCAATGTTCCTTGGGGAAATGTGTTTGGTAAAGGTAAACTGTGTTGGTCTTTAATATCAACTTGAAAGTTGACAGTTAGTCCTGTACCAAACCACGGTCGTCGCCACCAAGGTCGAGGTTTGACCATCAAATTAGCGATCGCACTTCTACTTGGTAACAATCTCACCTCAGTAGGCTCGAAAGTGTAAGTATACAGTTCTTCTTCATCGCGATTTTTCAAGCTCAATATTAATTCGCGGACAATGTTACCCCGATTAACTAGTGACAATTCATACTTGCCAAGGCTACGGCTAACTTGTGCCAAAATAGTGTTAAGTTCTATATCCAAGCGGTAATTTGTCGGAATTTGGATATAGACCAAATCCAGTAGCACTAAGTCTGGAGAGTTTTCCGAATACAAGCGGATAGTTGGAGAATAATTTCCCGCCAGAGTATCCGCGGGTGGATGAAATTTTAAGAATATTTGACCTTGATTACCAGGGTTGAGTTCCAGTGCTGTGACATCAGAGACTAGTCCTTGTCCCTCGAATCCAGTGGCGGGATAATTAATGGTGAACCAGTCATCGTCTAAATCTGGACAAGTCAACCGGAAACGGTCTACACGAGGAGAACGATTATCAACTATCACCTCCACTTGCAAAGGTTCACTAAAATTGAAAATTAATTGTTTGTTGGGGTTGGTGTTAGGTCTAATAAAAAATGTCGGGTCGTTGAGTCGAATTGCGGTTTGTTCTTTTTGTAGAACCTTAATTTTATTTGGGAAGCTAATGGGAGTATCTTGGGGATAATGCAGAGGAGAGTCTACCACTAAGGTGTAGTCGTAAGTGCCGACGAAGGCATCAGGGGCAATTTGAATTTCAAATATTACTTCGTTGCTATTTTGCCCAGGATCTAACGCTAAGCTTTCTCTAGGAGAAGTAGACCACCCTGTTAAATTTTGAAATTCCTCATCAAAAGCAAAATATAAGTCAATAACAGCACTTTTATCTCCCTGATTGCTAACAATTACATAAAGAACAATGGTATCTCCTGGCATTCCAAATTGAATGTCTGGTGGATTAATATAAATTTGTAATGGATTGAATTTACCTTGCATGTCTCGACTTCCTTATTTGATGCGGTGTAGTTTGACCTGAAAATCTTCACTACCACTCACAATCATGGTTCCTTGATTAGTTTTCAAGTCGATACTATTGATTTTTTTAGAGGTTTGATAAATTGTTTCACCTTCTGCTGCTTTTGTTTTGTCTAGTAGATGTTCGGGGGTTAAATACCAAACAACTACTCGTCCATCATCGCCACCACTTACTAGCAGATTACCATCTTCACTAAATGCCAGACTACGCACAGATGTTTTTGAGGCTGACCAGCGGTCTAGTGGTTGACAATTAAGTTCATTTACTTGCACCTGGGGATTGGCATTTTTAGAAATTTGGCAGCGATTTAAATTCCAAATTGTAATATATCCCGCAGAATCAGAGGTGGCGAGGATTTTTTCTGTGGAATTAGGCACAAAAGCTAGTGCCCAAATATAGTCTTCACGCCCTACTCCTGGATCTAATTTTTCCAGACTTTGCACTGATAAACCTGGAAATTGCTTATTAGTTTGATTTGGATTCCACCGCCATAATATGAAGCGTTTATAGTTTCCAGCAATTACAACAGTTGTGGCATCTGGACTCAGAGTTAAGGCGCGGACTTGGAAACCTGATAATTTTAATTGAGTTTGGATGTCGATCGCTTGCGGTTCTGGCAGAAAATTAGTATTTGGTGCTGGTCTTGACCATAATCTCACTTTACCACTGCCATAACCACTAAATAAATTAAGGGAATTGGAAGTAAAAGCTAAATCAAAAACGCGATCGCCTTTTGCTTTGGGATCTTTGAGATCTTGAAGTTCGCTAATCTTATCACCTGAGGGTACATCCCTGAGTTCAATTACACCATTATCTAAACCAACTGCAACACGGTTATTTTCTAATGGCATAAAACGCAACACTTCTACAGCGTCATCGGTAATGGCCATTAAACCTTTTGGCTGTTGGGCTTTATCGCAAGCTACAGGCTGTCCACGATATGTGACTCTGTCATCTGGGTCTAAGCTACGGGCACCGATGCTCCAAAGTCTTAATGTACAATCATCAGAACCACTGACAACAGACAAACCAATACCACTGAAACGCACTGAGTTGACAGAACGCGTATGCATAACACCCGTTGGTTGTAAAATCCATGCTATCAGTGCCGTCAGTAATGCAATGACCGCTAATTGTAACCACAGAGGTATCATCGGCAAAACCCGCACTTCCAATGTCTGGGTGGCTGGGTCTGTACTACCTAAACGTTGGTCGGATAACTCTGATTTCGCCTCCAGCAACAAAGTTTTGCCTATTCCTACCCAAGGGCGTTTAGTTTTGACTTCAAGAATAACTTTAGTTGTTTGTCCTAAATTTAAATTAGCAACTTCAGGTAGCTTCTTAAAACTACATTTTCGTTCGTCTCTACCTTGGACTTGCACATTTAGTTGCTGATTTAAATTACTAGCATTTTTAAATAGCAATTCAAAAGCAGCTGTGTGAGATTTCCAGTCTGGTAACCATGCTGCTTTACTAGGAATTTTTAGCTGTTTTTGTGTGACGCTAAATTCCACAAAACCCACAGGTAAAACTTCAACATTGCCTTGGATACTAGTTGGGTAACCATTATTACTAACAGCTTCAATCACAAAAGGATAATTTTCACTAGGCGCTTGAACCACAGAAGGAGGCTGACATTGGAATGTGACTTCTGCTAAACCACCTGGTTCTACAGGTAGCCTTCGTTCTGCGCTGTTAGTCAGCCAAGAGGGATCGACTCCTGTAAAACGTAGCACTACATTTGTCGGTTGCTGACTCAAGTTCCGTATCCTGACTGGTATATCTACAGAATTACGGGGATAAACTTGGAACTCTCGTACAGGTAATTCTAAACTTAAATGTGTTGGTCTATTGTCTCGCTCAATTTTCAGGCGCAGCACAAGTCTGCATTGTTGTGCTAATTGTGGTGAAAAAATCTTCACCATGAGATTAACAGTACCAACAAATCCGACTATCGGCGTATTGAAAACAAAGACTTGGAATATTGTACTACTGCCCGGTGGCTTTGCTGCTGCCACTTCTGGTTGCAGTGTATACCAGCGATATCCTGGGTTGCGAGTTTCTCCTGCTGCGGTAATTTCTATCTGAAAATTTACAAAGCTATCGCTGTCATTATTGACAGTCACCTCAAAGGATGCAGGAGTATCACCTGGACGAAAGGTTAGGTTTTCAGTTGAAAGGCTAGCACTGACACCATTTTTTTCCATATTTTGATTATTTATAATTCAGGTCGTTGACCATTGACCGTTGACACTCAACAGTCAACAGTTAACAGTATTCTATGGAATATTTTTTTTACTTGGAAGTCCCAAACTACACTAGTGTAGTTGTTGACTGTTAATCGTTAACTGTCAACGGTCAGCAATCTAATCGAGTCAATGTACAACTTAGGTAACTTTGGGGTCGTTGACTGTAAACGGTCAACGGTCAACAGTCAACAGTCAACAGTCAACAGTCTTGTGTGGAATATTTTTTTACTGGGAAGTCCCTGAAATACAGAACAGCTTAGTTTCATCCTGAATGTAGTATGATTTGGGATTATTTTCCCATATTCCGCTTCATTTGCTCTAATTCGTCTTGTGTTTCCCAACGGCGGAACTTTTCTTCTAAATCGTCAAAATTACTAGAAGAACTGCTAGTTTGACTCCACCAGGCATTAGTTTCCAGGCGTTGCTGAGTTTGGGCTTTGGCGCGGACTGTTTGTGCTTCGGCGGCTTTGGCTTGTACCTCTTGTCGTCGCTGTTGGATTTTCCGCAGTAATTCTTGGGATTGGTTGATGCGTTCTTTCAGCCCTTGCATGTGTCCCCAGCGCTGATTTCCTTCTCGCAACAAGGCTGCTTCTCGTTCGCTGGCCGCAGTCACCAAATCTTGTCTACCAGCGTCTTTGGCTTTTTGAACCCGGATGTGCCAACGCTGGATTTCTTGAGCTGTAGCTAGAATATCGTCTTGCGATCGCTTCTCTTGTAATTGTAAATCTGCAATCAGCTTTAATGTATCTTCCTCTTGCTCACGCAGCTGTTCTAGCAGCGCCTCTAACTCCAAATGTGGATTGTTACGCAAGAATTCTTCTAAACGGTTTTCTAGAAACCGACTCAAATCATCAAATAAACCCACTGCCAGAACTCCAGAGGTCGCGTGTGTGATTATTTTATTGTAATAAATTATCGACCAAGGAAAAAATTGTCACAATCATATCTTGCTACTAATTATTGGCTTAACCCGATTGATATTCTGGTTCACAGTTTCTACTTCTGGTTCAGGTATTGAAATAAAATAATCACAAACAGCAGCAAGTACTTTGTTGGTTTGGTTTTTATAAGCACATCCAATTACTGTTTTTCCATACTCATGTAACTTTTTTGCTAAAGAAGCAAATGCCCCATCGCCAGATACAATGACAAAGACTTGCAACGATGGTCGGCTGTGAATTAATTCAACTGCATCAATTGTTAATTGAATATCTGCTGCATTTCTTTGAAAGGAAAAACCAAAAATCTGTATTGGTTCAATACCAAGTTTTTGAACGTCACTTTTTATAGTTTTTAGATTACTATTACTCCAATCAGCATAAGCACATTGGATAGCGATTTTATCAACTAATTCTATTTCATTAATTTGTTTGATAATTTTTGTTAAAGAAAATTTAAAGTTAGGATTTTTATTACCCATTGTCAAGTTTTCAATATCGTATAATATTACCGTATTAAAATTTTGGATGGATGTTTTGATATTTTTAATTGCTGAAAATATAGGTTCTAAAGTAATTGGGGTGATGGAATTGTCTTTTACCTGTTCTAATCTGGCCAAATTGGTTTTAAGATTATCAATTTCTTGCTTTGTATGTTCTAAATCATCAATTTGCTGTTTTGCTTCTTGTAATTCCTGCTGTAACTGTTTATTTGATACATGAATTTCAGAGGATGTTTGAACAGTTGTGTTTTTGAACTCTTCAATAACTTTATTGAAAGTTTTTTCCCGTTGTTTATATGCAGCTACTAAATTTTGCTGCATAGCGTCCCAGTCTTCTGGAAAAGCGTCGCGGGTAAAAAAATTGATCACTGATTCATAACCAGCAATCGCAATTTCCAAATTAATAGCACAATTTCCTTCTGCAAATACTTGAATCAGGTTACTAAATTTTACAATTATTTTAGCTAAATTAGCAGATGTGGTAGTTTGATTGCTAAATTGGTCAATAGCCCATTGCCGCAATAGTAAAGCAAAGTCATGATTTAGTTTGTCTAAATTCTCCCGTAAAAGTGAATATATTTGTTGATTTTGGTAGGTTGCTTTTAACAAATTAATTAGAAAATTTTGTGATTCATGGACGATTTTGGTTGTCATAGCCATATCCCTGATTCAAAATGTAACTCTTTAGTTAAGTTTTCCCAACTTTGCATTACTTGTAACACTTAAAGTGGAGTCAACCAATAATTAATTCCCCGGACGAGTTTATTTTTGAAACCAAATAAAGGTAATTTATCCTGAGATAAACCTAGATAAGTCCAATGTGGGACATCGTTTTCTACAGTTTGAAACCAACCATTTTCATTGAGGGCTTTTCTCTGTTGTTCGCTGGATACGCGTAAATCAATCGCTAATCCCCAGAGGTGTTGTGAAGTTCCAGGAGGTGCAACTACACCGAGAATTTTTGTTTCTGTGCCTTGTTTAACTCTTGCCAAAGTTTGATTATTTGCGTATTTGTGCCAAAATCTTAAATTAGTGTTAAAAGTGCGAGTACAATCTCCAGAACCATAACCAGATTTAAGTGGAATTTTTTCTAACTTCCGCGCTTGATTTAAGGCGTCTGCTGCTGGTTTTTGTAAATAACAATCTCTAGTGCCATCAACATGACCCATTGTCAAAGTAGTCTGAAAACTTTGGGTTTCTTGTTCGTTAGCAAAAACTTCTTTTGGCGGTAATTTAACTGCTGCATCTGGACTGACAAACACCGAGCCGTATGTACGTAGCAAAGTATATTCATAAGTATTGGGCTGGGGAATCGTCGATAAATTTCTGGCGATCGCCGATAAAAAACGCTGTTGTTCGTTTAATTTTTGGTCGGGAATAAATGGTTCTGGCGTTAAATCTTTGGCAGTATTTGTACAGGATACTAAATCACTGCTTAAACATGTGTTTAGTTGGGCAGTTCTAGCTAATTTATGGTGCGTAATCTCATTACTAGCTACTAGGGCAAAAATCATTAAAACTACTATGGTGGTGAAAGTTACAATTTTGACAATTTTTTTCGTCAAAAACTTTTTGTTAGTGATAGGCTTCATTTTTCAATAATTACCTAAATATATTTACCAATTCATTTTCATAGCTTTTTTATGCTAATCAGTATTGATGACTTAAAAAT
>NZ_JACKZU010000224.1:0-13063 GCF_014222165.1 Nostoc sp. 2RC | reverse complement strand
AAAGGGGAAAGAAAAAACCTTTACCCTTTACCCTTTAACCCCTTCGGGGTTCGCCAGTCGCTCATGGGGGAAACCCCCAAGACCGCGCTGGCTCACCTTTTCCCAAAACCAAATTCCGAGTTGAAAATGCACAAAGCGAGCAGTATTGCCTCATCTCCCCACCTCCCCCCGCCAGCTAAGCTTCTCTGATTTGCTAGATTGTCTGCACGCCAGATATATCAGCCTTTGTGCATATATAAAACAGCATAAGCAAATAAGGTTGGGGAAATACACCCAGTAATCCCCCACTGCGGCTGAGGTACAATGCAAAGAAATATTTAAATTATGAGTGCCCGATCCACATGATCACATCAGAAGTTAACACAAAATCCAGCGATAAAAGCCTTGAGGCAATGCGGCATTTTTCTGAACAATACGCCAAGCGTACTGGAACATACTTCTGTTCTGAACCTTCTGTTACCGCAGTGGTGATTGAAGGACTAGCCAAACATAAAGATGAACTTGGTTCGCCTTTATGTCCTTGTCGCCATTACGAAGATAAAGAAGCTGAGGTTCACGCCACATATTGGAACTGCCCCTGCGTACCAATGAGAGAACGCAAAGAATGTCACTGTATGTTATTCCTCACACCTGACAATGAGTTTGCTGGAGACAAGCAAGAAATCTCTCTGGAAACAATTAAAGAAGTGCGAGATAGCATGGGATGAGCGAAACCATCCCCCAAGAGTTTTGGCAAGGCATAGAACAATTCAATTGTGGCCAGTTTTACGCCTGCCATGACACTTTAGAGGCTCTATGGATTGAAGCCAGCGAACCGGAAAAAACCTTTTATCAAGGTATTCTGCAAATTGCTGTGGCACTGTATCATCTAGAAAATCGTAACTGGCGAGGTGCGGTAATCCTGCTGGGAGAAGGCAGCAATCGCCTGCGGCGTTACCCATCTAGTTACGGTGGTATTGATGTAGATGAGCTATTAAGTCAAAGCGTAGCATTGTTGAAGACATTGCAACAAATAGGAGCAGAAAAAATTACCTCTGGCGATTTCGGTGAAAATCAAGCCCTATCTTTACCTAGAATTGTGCTAGTTAGCGATTAATCAAGTTTAAGTATGTGAAGAAAGATAAGGAAGATAGGAGAAAAGCATATTATTTTAAGTTTGTAGTAAGGACTTTAGTCCTCTAATAAGGACTTCAGTCCTTACTACAAGCAAAAAAATTGATTTTTTGTGACACTTGCGTAAGTCCTGACAGAGAAAGAAAAGAAGATTACCGCTATTTTTTGCTACTTTGATTTCACCCGCGCTTGCTTGACCATTGCAATCAAAGTTTGATGAGCATCTTCCGAATCTGCTAAAACATGGTCGAATGGAATACGAACTGGCACATTTTCTCCATTTACTTGCGCTGTTAAATCCATACCATCTGCATCAATTGACAGCATTTGCGCTGTGATTGCATCAGTGATGCCACCAAAAGCCTTAGCATAAAGAACCACAGCATCAGCATGATCCTCGTTCATGTGGTTACAGATACGCGAACTAACTTCAGCAGAAAAATTGTTAGACATTGCCAAATAAAAATTTAGTTATACAGCAAGGCCTTCGATTCTACGCTAACAACTGAGATTAAATTTACTGATTTTTAAATTGTCACAAAAATCATAGACCATACTATATTGCGATGCCAATTAAACCTATTCGTGACTGGAATAATAATTAAATTAAAATTAAACTTTAAATTACAATAAAGGTTATCCAGTATTTTCACCCGTTATTGCGGAAAGAAGACAGCTTAAACTGTAGCAGAGTATGAACTAACATTCTAAATTATTGTAGTCAAGAGACAATGAGCGAAACTAACCCCAGACGAATTGTAATTGGGGATGTACATGGTCACTATGAAGGTTTGATGATATTGTTGGAGGCCATCGCCCCCACATCAGATGATCGAGTCTATTTTCTGGGAGACTTAATCGATCGCGGCCCTCATAGCGCACAAGTAGTTAATTTTGTCAAACGAAATAACTACCCGTGTCTGCTGGGTAATCACGAGCAGATGTTATTAAGCATTCTCACTGAAGAAAAAGCTTTTTCTCCCAGGATGCAAGCATGGCTATATAGTGGAGGGCAAGCTACAGTAGCCAGTTACCACGAAGCTACAATTCCAGATGACCATTTAGACTGGTTTAAATCTTTACCTACATATATGGACTTGGGGGATATTTGGTTAACTCATGCAGGAGTTGACCCTTCTAAGCCAGTGATAGAACAAACAGCCGAGCAGCTGTGCTGGATACGAGAAGAATTTCACAGCATTCCCAAGCCTTACTTTCCTGATAAGCAAATTATCATTGGTCACACCATTACCTTTACTCTACCGGGTGTTTCACCTGGTCAACTGGCGCAAGGACAGGGATGGCTAGACATAGATACTGGTGCCTATCATCCCCGGAGTGGATGGTTGACTGGACTAGATATTACAAACAATTTAGTATATCAAGTTAACATTTTTAGAAATTATCTGCGTGCCCTGCCCTTACAAGATGCAGCGATCGCAATTGACCCCGCTAAAATCAGAGTTAATCGTCGGGATTAGAGATGAGGGAGATGGGGGAGATGGGGGAGATGGGGAGACAAGGGAGACAAGGAGAATAATTTCTCAGTCACCAGTCACCAGTCAACACTCAACAGTCAACACTCACCAATCAACACTCCCAATACCGTCAAGGCTAAGCTAATGGTCGAATATTGGCTCTATAACTAGCACTGTCTAATCCGTAAGTTCCATTACTAGGTTGGGACTCGATTGCACGTTTGAGGTTGGCAATGCGATCGCTGGTTCCGGGGTGGGTACTCAAAAATGTGGGCACAGAACCACCTTGTTTCAAAAGTTTTTGCATAAAAGAAACCATAGCAGACTGGGCATAACCAGCCCGTGTCAAAGTTTTTAATCCTCTTTTGTCAGCGTCATATTCATCTTGACGACTGCGGGGACGATTTAAGGCAAGTTCTACACCAATATTGATGGCGGTGTTGCGGTCTAAACCAGTTGCGGTTGCTAAACCGCTAGCGATGGCTCTTTGGCGCATCTGTTTCACCAAGTGTTTTCCACCAATGTGACCAATTTCATGGGCGATGACACTTGCTAGTTCTGCTTCATTATCTGCGGCTTTGAGCAAACCCGTGTGTACATATACATAGCCTCCCAAAGTGGCAAAGGCATTAATGGCATTATCTTCAACTACTTGGAAAGTATAGCTAAGATTGGGGCGATCGCTATTAGCCGCTAAGCGCCGGCCAATTTGTTCTACATAGCTATTAACTCCAGCATTCTTGTAAAGTCGGACTTGACTCCCTATTATTTCCTGATTAATCTGTTTGCCAATATCAGTTTCCTGGCGATCGGATATATTAGAAAGCTGAAGTACCTGGACTCCTTGCAATATTAGAGGCAAGAATTCTAAAGTTCTTCCAGGCAAGGCTGTACCCAGGCACAGGCTCAAAGCCACTACCACCGAAATTAGTGGATAAAACCAGCGACGCCGCCACGTGCGGTAGTTTACAACAAAACCTTTCCAGTTCAACATAATCTGCACTGAAGATAATTTCGAGAGAACGTAAAATGATAAGACAAATTATGAGACGAATTTAGAGTATTCTAAGTTGCATTATTAGTTCAAAACTAAACCGATTGTTATACAACTAATACTTACGCAAATATACCGAAGTTGACACAACTAACGATTCCCTCTAGAGATAGGCTTAAGGGAAATCCAAAAAAGAAATTCTTCTGCTTCAGGTGGTTGACTGTTATTTGTTAACTGTGAATGGTCAACAGTTAACAGTAGTAATGGAACATTTTTTACTTGCAATTTCCTAAAGATGAGATTTGATTTTTTTGGTGTATTAGTTCCAATCAGTAAAAATTTTTGAGTTACCAGCCGCAGTTCTAAACTGACAAACTCGTGATAAACTGTCCACCAGCCCATTGGAGTTATTAGCAAATAGATAAAATTACTGTTTCCGTCAAAAAGAATCTTGCTACAATCAATTACTTCGCTATTACCTGGGAAAACTTTTTATGGCTATTTTAGATTCAAAAGGTCGTTTGTTTGGCAAAATTAACCTCCTCGATTTAGGTGCTGCGTTGGTAATTCTGCTAGTTATATTTGGCATCTTTATCTTTCCTGGCACTTCTGGTTCTGTTGCTCAAGTTGGTTCCAAAACAGTACCCATAGAAGTAGATTTAGTAGTTCGTGGTTTAAATGTGCGCGATCCGGAACAATTGTTCAATAACGGATTCCAAAAAGGCGGTAAAACTAATGTGATTATCCGCAACCAACCTTATGGACAGATTGAGATTAAATCAATTCAACAGCTACCAAGAACAGTTAATGTTTTCCAACCTGATGGAACTGTCAAAGAATTGCCAGATCCAAAAACCAATAATTTTAGTACAGATTTTCTCTTAACTCTAGATGGTAAAGCTCAAGTCACTACAAGCGGGCCTGTTCTTGGTAACAGTAAAGTCAAAATTGGAATGCCCTTTGAGTTAGAAGGTTTTAACTACAATTTTAATGCTACTGTCATTGATATCAGAATCAAAGACAAGTAGTCTTTTTTAAGAATTCAGAATTCAGAATTCAGAATTCAGAAGTGAAAAAATTAATGCATTCAAAGAAGTTGCGTTTTCAAGTCATACGCTAAATTCTGAATTCTGACTTCTGATACGTTAATTGAGCAAAGACAAAAATTGGCGAATCAAACCAATTGTGACTGCTGGTAATTCTAACTGCGGCGTTAAACCCACGTCTTCCAATTGTTGAAAAAACCGGATTGCTTGGGGATTCATTTCGGCAAGGCGGCGACCAATTCCAGGGCCTGTAAATTGGGATTTTTGTCCCCAAATAATCGCTGTAGGAGTGGTCAATTGTTGAATATAAAGGGATAAATCAAAGCACAAATCCCCACGTACAAATGATAGTGCTGCATACTCAGCATTCGGCTGTTGGGCAGATTCTAGATAAGCATCTACAATTTCTTGGTAGATGCGGTTGGGCTGAGCGAATTGTCGTTGCTCTAAGAAACTGCGAATACCGCCACTGGTAGCAACTCCAGTACTGTATAGCAGGCGGTCAATAATAGGAACACTAATTAACTGAGCAAAAAAGCTGCGGGAATAGTCTTCGCCAAAATCCGAAAGTCCGGCGGGGGTAGTGAGAATTAAAGACTTAAATAATTCGGGATGAGCGATCGCTACTCTAATTGTAAAGGCTGCGGTCAAAGATGAAGCAATGGTTGTTACCGGGCCACTACAAGTTTGCTGCAAAAACTCCCGAATACTTGTCAAATAATCGTCAATTTTATAACTAAGTGCGGGATGCTCAGATTTTCCCCAACCAATTAAATCTGGTGCAATAACCCGATATTCAGCAGCAAAAGCCGGATAAACTTTCGACCACTCATAAGCAGAAGATCCACCACCAAAGCCGTGCAAAAATACCAAAGTTTCTCGGTCGTCTTTGACAGTGGCGTCGTTGTACCAGGGTGTCCCAGCAGCGGTATAATACACCATCTTACCTAATGAGGTAATTACAGAGCGTTGTTCAAATCCTATCGGTTGAAACATAAATATTTTTCTTCACTCTAATGATTGATTAACACAGATAACAGGAGAGATACAGGCACAGGCAAAGGAATTATCTTTATTATCAATGAAGCAATTACTTGAAGACTTCTGACCAGCGTCAGATTAAGCAGATGTAAAACTACTGAAGTAGTTGTAAAGATTTGGTGTTTATTTTTTCATAGATAAAAACAAACTAACCTTGTAATTACTGCATTTATTAGGTCATCAGTATAACAAGTATGATTTACTACATAAAAATTAAATGGTTGTTTATGATACTCTATGAAAAAACTGATAAATAATTTTGAGCTTCAAAAATAGCGAAAATGCTGGCTTTGATGGGCTGTTAATTTTAGTTGTGCATCTAAAAAGAATAGCTTTTGATATATTACTAATCTGATTATTTTCTACGTAATGGTAAGGCGGAATGTCATGGTAAAACAGGCTACTCTTCAATCAAATAAAGCACCAAGGATTGAAGACCCTAAATTTGCGCTTGACAATCTTAATATACAACACCAAATTACAGCTTCATCCTGGCGCGATCGCGTGGAGCCACCCATTGACCTTGCCAAACTCAGTATACCTACTTGTATTTGTTTAGACTTTGAAGACTTGAAGTGTTTTGAAGTAGTAGAGTCCCAGTATGAACGCTGGGGAGTAATTTTTCGTAATTCTCTAGCAATACAGCCATCAAATCCTGCATTTCCCAGTTATTCGGGACTGACAGTCCTAATGGGAGCGCCCAAAAGCGGATTTTTAGAAGCTACTTTCTTGCATCCTGTGAACTCGGTTAGCGCCTTTGTGACAAGTTCCCAACGGCTAGTACTTTCGGCTTACGATGGCCATAGGCAACTCCTTGGACAAACCGCACTACCGAGCGGTAATCTAGCCGATTCTGACTCAGCAATTTCCCCGAATACATTATTATCCATCAGTGCGAATAACATCTACACAGTTACTTTCTGTGCTTTTGACGGTCAATTTGTCCTTGATGACTTTCGTTTTTGTTTCTAAACTAGAAACGTTAAAAACTCACTAGAAAAATTAAGCTTACTCGTCCGAGTCCGGGTATTCTTTTAGAGTATATTGTTCATGGATCTCCCCAAGGGTAGAAACTAGGATGTGATTTATCATCTCCCAGTATTTTTACCAATTGTGGACGCTCCTTGAGTTTTCGTATCTAATCAAACTTTTACAAAAGGTAATCTCGTATTCAAGTAGGTAAACACCGTGGCACAGGCTTCGTCTTCTTGGCAGCAATTGATCGAGCAGCTTCCCAACTGGTCGCTTCCAAAGTTCAAGATAGGAGGAAGCTCAAAACAACAAACTTTTAAACGCTACTCCGGGCCT
The DNA here is from genome assembly GCF_014222165.1 of Nostoc sp. 2RC. Classification (NCBI taxonomy): domain Bacteria; kingdom Bacillati; phylum Cyanobacteriota; class Cyanophyceae; order Nostocales; family Nostocaceae; genus Nostoc; species Nostoc sp. 2RC. Next base: position 6,083 of record NZ_JACKZU010000224.1, on the reverse strand, counting down.
GGAGGCTTTCTAGGGTTCCTGACCATCATCATTGCCATGCTGTTGTGGAACTGGAAACTCCTATTAGCTCTGTTAATCGGCGTTGGGGTAATGGTATTAGTTTACTCAATGCAAGAGTGGGACTGGCAATTACGCTGGTCTAAAATACGCGAATTCTTAAATAGTCCAAACCGTCGGTTAGTCTTAGCAGTTCTCAGTGGTGGTATTGCTACTGTTAGTACTTACATGGCTGCTGCAATTTGGGTTGATTCTCATAGCCGATGGATTGCGGCTGGTGCCATCGCCCAAGGTGTAGGAACCCTGCTAACTTTAATTTTATTAGTATGGCAAATTGTCAACTTTTATGGAAATCGAGAAGAAGACCACCTCGAACAATTGTTAGTCAACTTAACAGAAAAAGATCCATTAAAGCGGTTAATAGCTCTGCGTCAACTAACTAAATTGATTGTTCGTAAGCGAGTTGATACTTCAGTGCAGCAAGATGTAGTGGAATGCTTGCAACTTCTACTGAGTCGTGAAGAGGAAGTTGTGGTTAGAGAGGCGGCTTTTAAAATCTTGCAAGCCTGCGATCGCTCACAAATACTACCACCCAAAACAGCCAAAACCTTCATACCCATATCAGCAAAACTCAAACAGCGTGTTTATTAGTCATTGGGCATTGGGCATTGGGCATTGGGCATTGGGCATTGGGCATTTCTTCCTCTGCTCCCCCTGCTTCCTTGTCCCCCTTATCTCCCTCATCCCCCGTTAGCTCAAATGTATGCTTAGTGCTTTAATTTTAGTGCCTTTGATTGGCGCAGCTTTAATTGGTTTCTGGCCCTCTGGCATTAGTGGGAAACTTGCCCGTGGGGTGGCTTTGGTATTTGCGATTATCGCTTTCTTTTTGACAATTGTACTCACAATTCAGTTCCGTCTTGGAGAAGTCAGTCAACAGTTTGCTGAGTCAGTTCCTTGGATAGATGCCTTAGGCTTGAACTATAGCCTGGGAGTAGATGGTTTATCTTTGGTATTGCTGGTTTTGAATGCCCTGTTGACTTCCATCGCCATCTATAGTAGTGATGAATCCCTTGCACGTCCCAAATTGTATTACTCTTTGATACTACTGCTAAGTGTCGGCGTCACTGGAGCTTTTTTAGCACAGGATTTACTGCTATTTTTCCTGTTTTACGAACTGGAACTGATTCCCCTATATTTGTTAATAGCAATTTGGGGTGGTGCAAGAAGGGGCTATGCAGCAACAAAATTCCTGATTTATACTGCTGTTTCCGGAATCTTGATTTTAGCAAGTTTCCTGGGGATAGTTTGGCTGAGTGGTTCCTCTAGCTTTGCGCTAGCAACCTTGAACCCGAAAACTCTACCTTTAGCAACCCAAGTTTTACTGTTAGTGGGAATTTTGGTAGGTTTTGGGATTAAAATTCCCTTAGTTCCCTTCCATACTTGGTTACCAGATGCTCACGTTGAAGCTTCCACACCGATTTCCGTGCTGTTAGCTGGGGTACTGTTGAAGTTGGGAACTTACGGCTTACTGCGATTTGGTATGAACTTGTTACCAGAAGCCTGGGGTTATCTGGCTCCTTGGTTAGCAGTTTGGGCCGCAGTCAGTGTATTGTATGGTTCATCCTGTGCCATCGCCCAAACAGATATGAAAAAAATGGTGGCGTACAGTTCCATTGGACACATGGGCTACGTTTTGATAGCGGCGGCGGCGGCGACACCTTTAAGTGTACTGGGTGCTGTTATGCAAATGATTAGCCACGGCTTGATTTCGGCAATGCTGTTTTTGCTGGTGGGCGTTGTTTATAAAAAAGCCGGTAGTCGGGATTTAGAAATTCTCAGAGGACTACTGAACCCAGAACGCGGTATGCCGGTAATTGGTAGCTTAATGATTGTGGGAGTTATGGCCAGCGCTGGGATACCGGGAATGGTAGGGTTTATTTCCGAATTCGTAGTTTATCGCGGTAGTTTTGCAGTTTTTCCAGTACAAACCTTACTGTGCATGATTGGTACTGGTTTGACAGCGGTTTACTTTTTATTACTTGTCAACCGCGCCTTTTTTGGACGCTTATCTGCACCTGTTGTGAATTTACCACGTGTATATTGGAGCGATCGCCTTCCTGCTGCCATTTTAGCCTTACTAATTGTGATTTTTGGCATACAACCTTCTTGGTTAGCACGCTGGACTGAACCAACAGTTACAGCAATGGTCAATACTCAAAACGTAGTAGCAACAGTGTCCTTGGATAAGAGAATGGGAAGTGGGGAGTAGGGAGTGGGGAGATGAGGAGATGAGGAGATGGGGAGCAAAGGGGCAGGGGAAAAGGTTAAAGGGTAAAGGGTAAAGGGATAAATTTAACCTTTCCCCCTTACCCCTTTCCCTTTCCCCATTCCCAATGCCCAATACCCAATACTTAATGGAGAAATCGCAGTGGTAACTATTAGAAATAAATTTACAAACGAACCTTTACCTGAGTTTATTGAACGCCTGCAAAGCGGACAGGCACTACTCATCGATACTCCACAAAATGTGCTGGAAGTGGTTGGTATTCTCAAAAGTTATGGCGTGGTTTTAGATGCTTATTCAATCAATCTAAATTACATTGCCGAACACCAATTTTTAGTATTTTTTCCTTTTTTTAAATACTTTAATGGAGAAGTATCTTTTAAAAAATTGCTGCGTCACTGGTGGCACGATCGCATTAATTTTGAATATGCCGAGTATTGTATGAAAGCCATGATGTGGCACGGTGGTGGCGGTCTAGATGAATATTTAGATACACAGGAATTTCAAGAAAGAGCGCAAGCCGTAATCAAAGCTAAATTTAAAAATAATCCTTTAATTTTAGGTATTAATCAACTGTTTCCAGATTTTTTAACTGAACAGTTACGCCTTTCTGCTTATTACACTGGTTTAGGTCAATTTTGGCGAGTGATGGCTGATATTTTCTTGACCTTATCAGACCGCTACGACAATGGCGAAATTAAATCAATTCCTCAAGTTGTAGACCATATTAAAGCAGGATTAGTGGCAAGTGCATCCAAGCCAATTACCTACAGCGTCAAAATTAAGGAAAAACTCTATGACATCATTCCTCAAGACGTTGGTTTGACTTTCTTAGCAGACACAGCAATACCTTATGTAGAGGCAGTTTTCTTTAGAGGAACACCTTTCCACGGTACAGTTTCATACAACGCCCAAGCTTATCAAATATCTCCAGATCAGAGTCGATTCCAATATGGCGCATTGTACGCCGATCCTTTGCCCATCGGCGGTGCTGGTATTCCTCCCACCTTGTTGATGCAGGATATGCGTCATTTTCTTCCAGAGTACTTGCATGAAATTTATCGTCGCAGCCTCCGGGGTGAAGATGATTTGCGAGTGCAAATTTGTATGACCTTCCAAAAATCGATGTTTTGCGTAACCACAGCAACAATTTTAGGACTAGCGCCTTATCCTTTAGATACAAAAGATCCATCCGAGGAAAAAGCAAATCGAGTTTATTTTGCAAAGTGGATGAGTCGCTTAGAAACTTCCCAGTTGCTAGAGGTGAATAAATAGTTGACCGTGGCAATTTTAGATTTTAGATTAAAAATTATCTATATCCAGAGTGGTTTGTTTCAATAGATGCTCGCCGACACAGGGAGAGCTAGTTGTTGGCAATCCAAAATCAAAATTCCAAAATCGATTGACTGTAGGTCAAAATTATGCATCCGGTATGTACCGTCAGACTCAGGAAGTTGTGTATGGTCTGGGAACGGGGTGAGGTCGGTTGCAGGATTGGTTGCAGAGGTCATAAGGTTACCTTTGCAGGAGTACGGGTTGTTTTTTAGTTTAGCAGTGGAAGGAGGGAGAAAGGCGATCGCGGCAGTTGTGTTAAGTTTTATACTTAACTGTAGGAAGATGACGACCAACATAGCCAATAATGACTTGTCCTGGTTTTACTGGAAAAAAGTAAATTCGCCAATTGCAAAATTTTAATTTGGCATGTCGTTCAAATCGACGTTCTTTCTCATCAGGACAAAGAAAGGTTCTTTCACTACCGTATTTATTCAGAGTTGCTTCACTCTCTCCAGATTCGTCAATAGGATAATCATCAAGATTAAAATACCCTTTTTTCCATTTATTAGAACATTTTTCAAGCTCCAATAGTGTTTTGGTAACAGGTTGTAATTCCAATTGTCCAACACGGATATTTCTTAACTGTTTACTGACAGAATCACAGAATTCAAGGTTAGGAAATAATTCTCCTTTTCGTTCCCAAAGATCCTCACCATCGATAACTCCAGTCCGAATACGGTTTTGTATCCACTCAGCATGTTCCTGTACATGATTGCTACGACTAGCATGGAGAATGTCTAAAATATCATTGATTACCTCTTCATTTTCATTAAGTCGCCTCACTTCGAGTTTTAGGCGGCTAAAGTTCCAGCATTCTTTAGATATAAAGCTAATTGCTAATGTGTCAAGCATATAAGCAATACCAAGTCCAATTGCGGCTTCTCCCTGATGCCAAAATTCAGACAAGCCAGCATTATTTTCAATATCTTGAATATCTAAATTTGCAATATTAGTTGAGAAAGGACTTCCTGTTGCTAGATTTATAATAAAACCTTGTTCAACTTGATCTACTTCTTTATCATTAAGCCAACGACGTAAAGGATATTCAGGTGCAAGTATAGTTGTATGAAAGTCATCTTTAGTACGAAGATATACTTTCACACCCTGAGCTTTGACTGCCTTTACAGTGTTAATGAAGTTCGACATCCACTGTCGTGCTGTTTCTTTATCAGAGGTAGGATTTTGCAGAGAGAGTTCATTTAATACTAGATTAATCTCCACACTCTACTCTCCCGCAGGTTCTAACAAAACATCCAAGCTTTTTTCCCACTCATCAAAAAATCCATCAGGCCATCGATCAATTCTGCCATTCCGATCGATATGCGGTGAAACTACTTTTGTCAAAGCTTGTCCTTGTTTTTCTTGTTGCTGAAAGTAATGCAATTGGACATAATGCGGGGGAATAATACCACCATGAACAGCAAGACGAATACCGTTTAAAACATGATCGCTATGAGTTTCTATCACAACCTGAATATCACAACTAGCTGCTAGTGCTAATAATTCTCCCATTTTCACTTGTCCTCTAGGATGAAGGTGAGCTTCTGGGTTTTCAACTAGGATTAGTGTACCAGGAGGAGATGAAAGTATAGCTACAATAATTGATAGAGTGTAGGTAATTCCAAAACCAACGTTAGTTGCACGATAAAGATTACTATCTCCATAAAAATATTTTATAGTTACTAAACCCATCGCTGAGTTAGCTTCTATTTTGATACGTATACCAGGACTAACCTCTCTCATCCATGCTTCCACTTGATCTATTAGATTCATTGATTTTGCTTGTGGATAGCTTAGATTTACTATCGGTATTGCTTCATCTCCATAAATATAAAGAAAATGAGCTGTATATTCTCCTTGAGTACCAATTTGTCTAAGTCTTCTGACTTGATAATCAGACATTTCATTAAATGAACGCGGGCCGATTCGTTCTGCTCTAAGGTAGTGAAAATATTTGCTAAAAATATATGATTGACGAATTTCAGATTTATTTGGTTCTGAAATTACATTTAAAACATCTTCTTCTTTCTTATCAGGGTTGTAATTAAAATCCCATATACCTTCATACTTTTCCCAGATAATCTCAAAGCTTATATGGTTATCTTTCGCACTCTCATAAAGGGCATCTTGTGCTGTACCAATATTTACTAATTCCCCATTTAGTGCCAAGCCAGTTTTTGGCAACAAATCCTGTTGATAAGATTGGCGTAGTAGTAGTAGTGATTGAAGTACAGAAGATTTTCCAGTGCTGTTAAGTCCAGAGATTAGTGTTAAGGGTCGAAATTCAAGCGACTGGTCTTCAAATTTTTTAAAGTTAATTAAACGAAGAGCATGAATCATGAAAGCACTTCCTGAATTATTTTACCAATAATCTCAAATCTATATTCAACTTTTTTAGCAGCTTGGGATATAGATGCAAGAAATTCTTTATCATTATCTACATATTGAATAAAAATTTCAATAATTT
>NZ_JACKZU010000223.1:0-13130 GCF_014222165.1 Nostoc sp. 2RC | reverse complement strand
TTAAAGGGTAAAGGGGAAAGGGGAAAGGGGAAAGGTTTTAAATCCCTTACCCTTTACCCCTGCCCCTTATCCCCACTTCGTGGGGGCCCCACCTTCCCCTTCCCCAGACCTCACCCAGCATTTTTGGGTGTTGTTTTTCAGCTAGCAAACTGCTGAAAATATTAAAACATGCTTAAATTCCCTAAAAATATAAACAAGTTTGAAAGACTAGGAACTTTAGTCTTTCAAACTTGTTTGCAAAAATTAACTTAAAGTTACAACAACATATATAACTCAGGAGGATTTTTTTGCCAATTGAGTTTCAAAGATACTTTTCAAGAGTGGTAGCTAATGTAGTTTTAGGCACAGCGCCAACCACCATATCCACTTTTTGTCCACCCTTAAAAATCATTAATGTTGGAATACTGCGGATGCCGTACTGACTAGCAACATTAGGATTTTCATCCGTGTTGACTTTGACAACTTTGATTTGACCTTTGTACTGTTCAGAGATTTCATCGACAACAGGAGCTACCATACGGCATGGTCCGCACCAGGGTGCCCAAAAGTCAACTAAAACGGGTACATCGCTGTCGAGAACTTCTTGCTTAAAAGTAGAATCTGTAACTTGTGCGGCTGCTGACATGCCTAAAACCTTCGCCAAATATATCTGAGCTTCGTGAAAATTCTACCATAGCAAAAACATTGCTTCGGAGTAGAGGATGTACATTTGCAAAGAAGCTTTAGAATTTATTCATAAACATAAGGAACCGCCCGAACAGTAGTCCGGGCGGAGTGTGGTGTGAGGAGTGAACGGAAACATGCGTCTCCGCTATTTCTATTGTAGGCGACAGATAGGATTTTTCCAGGAATTGTTTAGGGGCCTGGAAAAATTTATTTAATAATTTGTTGGGGATTAGGGATTAGGAGTTAGGAGTTAGGAGTTAGGAGTTAGGAGTTAGGAGTTATTTTCCCCCTGCTCACACTCCCTTATCTCCCCATCTCCCCATACTTCGGCTCCGCTCAGTACAAGTCTCCCCATGTCCCATGCCCCATGTCCCAATTCTATTTGCCCATTCCTAATTGCTGAGCTTTTTGGTAAACTTTGCCTTCGGTTAATAGCGAGGGAGCAATCACAACTTCTACTTGCTGCATTTCTTTGATATTTTTCGCTCCTAAGGTGCCCATGCTTGTCTTTAAGGCTCCTAAAAGGTTGTGAGTGCCATCATCTAGCACTGCTGGGCCAATGAGTATTTGCTCTAGGCTGCCAGTGGTGGCAACGCGAATGCGAGTGCCACGTGGTAAAACTGGGCTGGGAGTTGCCATGCCCCAATGATAACCTCGTCCTGGGGCTTCGGCGGCTCTGGCAAAGGGTGAGCCAATCATCACACCATCAGCACCACAGGCGATACATTTGCAAATGTCGCCACCGGTGATTAAACCACCATCAGCAATGACGGGGATATAGTTACCAGTTTCCTTGTAATAATCATCTCGTGCCGCAGCACAATCAGCGATCGCAGTGGCTTGTGGCACACCCACACCCAACACTCCACGAGATGTACAAGCCGCACCAGGGCCAATTCCCACTAGTACCCCAGCGGCTCCAGCTTTTAACAAATTTAAAGTGACTTCGTAAGTTACACAATTCCCCAACACCACGGGAATAGGCATTGAACGACAAAATTCTGCTAAATCAAGTGGTATTAACGACTCTGGTGACAAATGCGCTGTAGAAACTACTGTAGCCTGGACAAAAAATAAATCTGCCCCAGCTTTTGCCACTGCCTCACCATATTTGCTGGCTCCGGCTGGAGTTGCACTCACAGCAGCAATGCCACCTTGTTGTTTAATTTCCTGAATACGTTTTTCTATTAATTCCGGTTTTATTGGTTCGGCATAGAGTTCTTGCATCAGGGTAACGAATTCATCTTTTCCCACGGAGGCAATACGATCTAATATTGGGTTTGGGTCAGGATAGCGAGTTTGAATGCCTTCTAAGTTGAGGACACCTAATGCTCCTAACTGCGACAAACGCACAGCCATACCAACATCTACTACGCCATCCATTGCACTAGCAATTATTGGGATTTCTCGCTCAATATTGCCAATACGCCATTTAGTATCTGCCAAACTGGGGTCTAGTGTTCTGTTACCGGGGACTAGAGCAATTTCATCTATTCCGTAAGCTCTGCGAGCTGTTTTTCCCCGCCCAAGTTGAATTTCCACGCTTTAACTTTTCTCAAATCTGTTTAAGCTAGGGTATCAAATTGTGGGGAAAGTTGGGGCGTTTTTTTCCCGAATTATATTTAGTGTTTCCTTTTAGCTGCATCGACACCAGTGTAACCAGTTGCTAACCAAAGTATGGCTCTTGCACCATCTCGAATGGATTTTTCAATAGATTCAGGAGGACTTTCTGAGGGAACTGGCACTGGTTTTAAATAAATACCACGGCTACCTAAAATAATTTCGCCGATGACGCAAGCCCGACGCATATGAAAGTCAGAAGTAATCAAATAAACACTCTTGATCCCACGAGCTTGCAAATCATCTACCAAAGTTGTAAAATTGGTAACTGTATCCACTGCTTCATAGTCCAAGTGTAAGCGTTTAGGATCGACACCAGCTTTAGTAAATACTCGTTGTGTATACTTTGCTGGGCTACCTCCTGTAATCCAGATTGGGATGTCTGGATGCTTACGGACAAATTCTGCGGTAAACTTTTCTCGCTCTAAACGTCTCGTTGAACCACCCAAAACTATAACGGCTTGCGGCTGTACAAATAGGTTTTGTACTTCTTTGTATCCCCACCACATCACTAGCGGCAGGACAAAAGCCATAAATTTAAAAGATTTACCTGTAAAGAGTAGCTTATTCAAGGCTCGATAACTTAATTTAGTGAGTCGAAAATTTTCTCTAACTAAAAAACAAAAATAGTAGAGTGGCAACCTCCCCAAATAACCCGCCCAAACTAGAATTTAGGCCATTTTTTGTGTTGCGATGCGCTTAATCGCGCTTTGCTTCGAGATATTCCTCTAATTGATGGATTATCCTAACCTGTATCTGCCGATCCATCAAAGGGTTGCAACCACTTTATATATCAATAAGGAAAATTAGACATCTCCAATATTAAGTAGGCCGATGTAAATAATTATTGTTGGGATAAGGCAGGGGGCAGGGAGCAGGGAGCAGGGGGAGAAAGAGTTTGAGCCTTATTTACTTTTCTTTACATAGTTTGGTTTTATTTCACCGACTTACTTAATTCTGCGTTGCCCGAAATCATTCGTAGGGGCGTAGGCTTTACCATTGGTGTCAACTTGACGTAAAACCCTTGTAATGACGTTAGAGCAAACTTATTCAATTACTAACTAATCCACAGTCACCCCACCCCGGTTTTGTCTAAAGCCAAAACCTCCCCTCAGAGCTTGCGGGGAGGGGATTGAGGGCTGGGGTAAAACTGCTGTGGAGCAAGACTTTAAGCTTCAGGTAAGTAGGGTTAAGGCAACAGACGCGATAAATCGGCGTCTCTACAATAATCATTTTTTCGTAGAGACGCCGATTTATCGCTTTGGAATTTAGAATTTTAATCAAAAAACCTGAACAGAACCTTATTGGTTACACATTTACTGGCTGTTTGTTAGCTTCTGATCCGTCGTAAGTGTGGCGATCGCCAATTCCTAAGTGTATGGCTGATTCTTGGCCTGTAATTAATCTAGCTCCACGATTACGGGTGAAATAATTCCACGCCCACTGAATCATCACTACTAATTTGTTGTCAAATTCAATTAAGAAATAAATGTGAATTAATAGCCAAAATACCCAAGCAAAGAATCCTTTGAGCTTGAAGAAACCCAAATCCACCACAGCTGAATTTTGCCCAATCATCGCTAAACTACCGCGATCTACATAAGCAAAGGCTGGCAAGGTTTTACCTGCTAGACGCTGTTGAATTAGTTGGGCAACATATTCTCCTTGTTGCGTTGCTACAGGAGCAACACCGGGTAATGGCTTGCCATTTTGATGAGAAAAATTCGCCAAGTCCCCAATAACAAAAATATTCGGATATCCTTTAATACTCAAGTCTGGTTCGACGATAACGCGTCCAGCGCGATCGCATTCAACAGCTGTGCGTTCTGTTAGCACTTTTCCCATTGCCGAAGCTTTCACACCTGCTGCCCATAATATCGTTTTTGAGGCAATTTCTTTGACTTCATCCCCTTGTTTGAGGGTAACAATATCATTTTCAATATTGGTTACTAATGTTTTTGTTTGGACAACCACTCCCAAGTTTCTCAGAGATGCTTCGGCTTCTTGTGACAACTCTGGTGCAAATGGTGGCAGAATTCGATCCAATCCTTCTAAGAGCAAAATTTGGGCTTCTGAGGTGTCGATGTTGCGGAAATCTTCTTTGAGGGTTTGGTTTGCCAATTCGGCGATCGCTCCCGCCAATTCTACACCAGTAGGGCCGCCCCCAACAATCACAAAAGTTAACCAAGCACGGCGTTTTTCTGGGTCGGTTTCTTTTTCCGCCGCTTCAAATGCCATAAAAATCCGGCGACGCATTTCTATAGCATCTTCTACAGTTTTCAAGCCGGGAGCGAATTCTTCCCAGTTGTCTTTGCCAAAATAGGAATGCTTCGCACCCGTAGCCACAATCAATGTGTCGTAAGGTATTGCTTCGTCCCCCACAATTACTTTTTGTGCTTCTGGATCGATATTATTCACTTCTCCCAACAGCACTTTTGTATTCTTGCTTTTACTCAGTACAGAACGCAACGGCGATGAAATATCAGCCGGAGACAAAGCACCTGTAGCTACTTGGTAAAGCAGGGGTTGAAATAAATGAAAGTTACGTTTATCAATTAAAGTAACATTTACTGCTGCCTTAGAAAGTGTTTTTGCTGCATAAAGTCCTCCAAAACCACCACCAACAATGACAACTTGATGGGTTGGTTTCTTGTCAAGTGAGTTTACCATAAGAAATATTTCTCTGTTTGACCAGTGCTGTAACTATTCTTAACAAATTTGTATCAAAACTGTCATCAGAAATTTTGTGTTGTTTTTTACATTTACTCAATAAGTTAGTTAATTAAAACTCCAGATGTATATGTGGACACTGGAAAAGAAACTTTTTGTTAACAAAGTAACTTTTATTTCATAAAAATACAAAAAAATATTAATTATGTAGATTTACTGACAATCTCTCAGGTGTTATGTAAGTTGAAAAACAAAGGAACTCGCGACTAGAGAATTCCAAAAAATAAATTATTCCGGTAAAAGTGTTGACCGTTGAGTGTTAACTGTTAACTGTGAACCGTCAACAGTCAACAATCTTCTATGGAATATTTTTTTACTTACAAGTCCCCTAGAGAAAACTTTCTCAACTCCCAATCACCAATCCCGAATCGCTAGTTTTTAGCTACTCAATTTAAGGTACAATCATAAACCTGCCAATTAATGATGCTTGCTGACAGGAGATGCTTCTATGGCCCGGATGTATTACGACGAAGATGCCAATTTAGACCTTTTGGCTGGAAAAACTATTGCTATCATTGGCTATGGTTCCCAAGGTCATGCCCACGCTCTCAATTTAAAAGATAGTGGTTTGAATGTGATTGTGGGACTATATCCGGGCAGTAAGTCAGTGGCCAAAGCCGAAGCAGCCGGGTTAACTGTGAAAAATGTTGCTGATGCGGCTAATGCTGCTGACTTCATTATGATTTTGTTACCTGATGAAGTCCAAAAAACGATTTACAAAAACGAGATTGAACCGAATTTAGAAGAAGGTAATGTGTTAGCCTTTGCCCACGGTTTTAATATTCATTTTGGGCAAGTTGTACCACCAGCGAATGTAGATGTGGTGATGGTAGCACCCAAAGGGCCTGGGCATTTGGTACGCCGCACTTATGAAAATGGGGAAGGCGTACCAGCGCTGTTTGCAGTGTATCAAGATGCCACTGGTCAGGCACGCGATCGCGCAATGGCATACGCTAAAGGTATCGGCGGGACTCGCGCTGGGGTTCTGGAAACTACTTTCCGCGAAGAAACTGAAACCGATTTATTTGGCGAACAAGCAGTATTGTGCGGTGGTTTGAGTGCTTTAATTAAAGCCGGATTTGAAACTTTGGTAGAAGCTGGTTATCAACCAGAATTGGCTTATTTTGAATGTCTGCATGAAGTCAAATTAATTGTTGACTTGGTTGTAGAAGGTGGTTTAGCCAAAATGCGCGACAGCATTTCTAATACTGCTGAATACGGCGATTATACCCGCGGGCCGCGGGTTGTCACCGAACAAACCAAAGCCGAAATGCAGAAAATTCTCAGCGAAATTCAATCTGGGCAATTTGCACGGGAATTTGTTCTAGAAAACCAATCTGGTAAACCAGGATTTACCGCCTTGCGTCGCAAAGAAGCCGAACACAAAATTGAGGAAGTTGGCAAAGATTTACGCGCCATGTTTAGCTGGTTGAAAAAAGCCTAACCAGAATGTAGAGACGTTGCATTGCAACGTCTCTCTCTACAATGATTTTGAAATTACCTACAGATGTGATTTAATGTACAGCACAGATGCATTACCAAACATTATTTTCTTTTGGTTTTGAGATAATCTGCAATGTATTCTCCATAGCGATCGCGCAATATTTGTTCCCGGAATTTGAATCCTAATGTTTTCCCTCTACAGTATGGAGATTTGCACAAACACTCCAAGACAGCAATTGATTCATATTCAGTGGTTTCGTAGTCCCAGGTAATTTCTTCACCTGCTTTGATATCGCACAAAGCAACGAAGTCATATCCCCCAAACTGATTGTTCTTGACACCAGTATTTCCATAGCAAGAATGGTTAATGACTACAGCAGGCTCATCTAAGTTGACATGCAAATTAAAATCCATCTGAAATGAATAAATTGTTCGTTGGGAAACTTCTTCAATTGGAATACCCACCACGACGGTTTCCCCTTTGACAAATTTCTTTCTAGCAAATACTCCTCGTCCTTTTGCTGTTTCCTGAATAGTCACATGAGAATTGAGCTTTGCAGCTAAAATCGACTCTATTGTACTCATAGATAAAAAATCACTAGATTTAAATTTTTTTTGGCTTCTAAGTTTCAAACAGCGTCTTATATGATGTCCGCCAAATCATCCATAATAAAAAGTTTGTAGTGAGGACTTCAGTCCTCAAAGCTAGGACTAAAGTCCTCTCTGCGAGACGCTACGCGTAGCTTGCTTCCCCGTAGGGGTACACTACGAGCAAACATTTTTTTATTGAATTGAATTAACCGGACATGATATTAGTTAAATTTCATTTTCGAGGTACAAGTCTGTTAACTGCTCTGTACCTCGACTTTTGCTTCCGGTTCAATCTTTTCAGGACTTTGACTGAGAACCAGAGCAACTAAGACAAGAATCGCGCCAATTAAACCGCGTATTCCCAAATGCTCTCCAAGTAGCCAAAACGAGAAAATTGTAGCGAACAATGGCTCAAGTGTATAAAGTAAAGCCGTTTCTTCCGCTGAAACCCATTGTTGTGCTAATGTTTGAAGCCAGATGACAGCAGCCGTCGCCAACAGCCCTAAGTACAGAATCACTCCCCAGTGCTGCTGAATGACCTCAAATTGGTGAAAAATTTGCGTGTTATTCCAAAGTAACCCTAGCGCCGCAATGAACAAAAGTTGAACACTGGTGAGTGTCAAGGTGGAGTGACGGGGCGCAACTCGGTCTAGGAAAATGATGTAACCTGCATAGATAAAAGCATCAACGAACATCAATACATCGCCAATTCCTAGTTCTCCTCCTTCCCAAAACATCACACCAATACCAATCACAGCTACTCCAGCAGCTAGAAAAGCTCTCAACGGTACGCGCTGACCACTTAGCCATGCGAGCAACGGGACTATGAGTGCGTTCAAACTGCCAATGAATGCAGCCCGGTTTGCTGGTATAGTCTTGAGTGCAATTGTTTCTATAGCTAAGAACAAGAACAGGAAAAGCCCCAGTACTGTACCATCACGAAATAAAACTGGGTTAAAATTACGTAAATTTACTGCTAAAACCGCAGCTGCTATGACAAAACGTGTAGCAATTAATGTACTTGGTGAAAGGCTGCTAACGATGTCTTTAATCAGTGGAAAAGTTGTAGCACTAATTACATTAACAAGGATAAGCAGTATTAATCCTTTGAAACGCAATGTATTTCCAATTTGCATCAAACCATTTGATTCAATAATATTTCTATAAATCCATTTTTAGTTGGGGAAGTTGTAGTCATATGACTTTCGCAATTTCATGTTTTTTCGATGTTGCAACTAAAATTAATTCCAACCAAATTGTATCATTTGTTATGCAATATTTAAGATTTTTAACTAAAAAAAATCCTATAGTCACAAAAATTCTGTCAGCGAGAAAGTAAATCCGCACAATAAAACAAAACTATGTAAAGAAAAATAATAAAGCTAAAACTCTTGCCTATTACTAACTTGCTGATTGTCTATTCACTTATTTAAACTACAAATTTTGATGCCGACTTAACTGAGGTAACAGTAAAATAATTCTAAATGCCAGTCAACCGTAGACCGAAAAGTTTTGCGTTAACATACTCCTAACATTCAAAAGTCAAGCATAAACACAGTTAATACATATAATTAGTTTAAATAACTAAATTTTACTGGGAGATAACTTTGTTTTCTAACCGATATGTGCTAGAAATTATCCTCCGCACCGGAGAACATTTAATATTAGTTGTAATTGCAATGGTGGTGGCGGTATCCATTGGAATACCTTTAGGTATTTTCATTACTCGCCAACCGAAACTCGCTCAACCTATTATCGGTGTAAGTAATGCTATTCAAACTATTCCCAGTTTAGCTATTTTTGGCTTTTTGATTTGGGTACCATTTCTGGGAGGAATCGGCAAAATTCCTGCTATTGTTGCCTTAATTCTTTATGCTTTGCTCCCAGTAATTCGCAACACTTATATCGGTATTAATGGTGTTGAGCCGGCAATTAGAGAAGCAGGACGAGGTATGGGAATGACAGACCGCCAATTACTATTTCAAGTAGAAATTCCCTTAGCTTTAGGCGTAATTTTGGCAGGAGTTAGGGTTGCAACAGTTATTTCTGTGGGAATTGCTACCATTGCATCAGCAATTGGCGGCGGCGGTTTAGGGGTGTTTATTTTTCGAGGGATTGCTACCCTGAATAATCAGTTAATTTTAGCTGGAGCGATACCTGCAACTTTGATTGCGTTGAGTGCAGATTTGAGTTTGGGATGGTTAGAAAAAAACCTGACGCAGCAAAGAGAAAAAAATTTGAGTTTTAATCGGAAAAATGCCATTTATTTAGCTATAGTAACGTTACTGATTGGAGGATTAATTGGCTTTACTTATTGGCTGACACCACCAACAATTATTATTGGCTCTAAAAATTTCACTGAGCAAGTTATTTTAGGAGAATTACTGGCTCAACAAATTGAATCTCATACTAAATTAAGGGTTGATAGACGCTTAAATTTAGGCGGAACTTTTATCTGTCATGAAGCTGTAAAAGCAGGTCAAATTGCTGGATATGTAGAATACACTGGCACGAGTTTTACATCTATTTTAAAACAAAAACCTATTAATAATCCGCAAATAGTCTATCAAAAAGTTAAACAAGACTACGACCAGAAATTTAAATTAGAAGTCATGCAACCGTTGGGAGTAAACAGTACCTACGCTATGATTATTCGAGGTGAAGATGCTAAACGTTTGCAAATCAAAACTCTTTCTCAAGCAGCTAAATATACTCCCCAATGGCGAGCCGGATTTGGATATGAATTTATCGCACGAGAAGATGGCTACCCAGGTTTAGCTAAGACTTATGGTTTCAAGTTTAGTAATCCTCCTCAACAAATGGAGTTAGGATTAATGTATAAATCCTTAGCAGAAAAAAAAGTAGATATCATTGCAGCCAATTCTACTGATGCCTTGATTCCTGTTCTTAAGTTAGTCATTTTGGAAGATGACAAGCGATATTTTCCTCCCTATGAAGCTATCCCTGTGTTCAATCAAGTAACACTGAAAAAATATCCAGAACTAAGAGCCGCTGTTAGTCAACTAGCTGGTTTAATTTCAACTGAAGAAATTCAAAAGATGAATTATCAAGTGGATAATCAATCTGTTCCTGTTGAACAAGTTGTTAGCGATTGGCTGAAGTCTAAGAAACTGATAAATGAAATGGGAACGTAAGACTTATATTTTATTTTTTAGACTAAAATGGAAATGACATTTGCTACCCATTAATGTTATGAATCGCTCATAGTTTTTCCTGAATTTGCTCGAATATCCAATTGGGAATGGCATGTTCTTTGTCGTAAACATAGTTATATTTTTGCTCTATTTTTTGCCAATCAATTGCAGTGTCTGACAAAATTTCTTGAGCAAATATATCCAAGGCTTTACCCGATAAGTTTTTCTCGAAACATTTTTTCATCATCAAACGACTTTCATCAATTTCGCCAATACATTCAAAAGGTGTATGTTGGGACAAGCCAAGCATTTCTCGAAAAATAGGTACTAAATCTGCATCATCAAATAAATTTGCTTGAAAAACTGCATCCACAATATCCTGTTTGAAAAAAGCCATTAAGCCTAACCAAACATAGGCGCATTTCGGACATTTTTTACACCAAGGCTTTTGAATATTACAGGAATGGATTTTTGATAGAACTTCGGGATATTTACTAAAGTTTTTAAAGATGCGATAGTCGTAGATGGGTTGTAAGAGACTGAAATATTTGAAATTAGATAAGAGATTTTCTCGAATAAATATGTCTAAAATTTGTTCAGCTTCAAAACCTTTACCCCATTGATGGTTAACTTCTCTACCTAAATCTTCCCAAAACAAATTTCCAGTATTGGCACTTTTTTCATGAGCTAAAGATAAGTAATTATATCCGCCATCGAGCATGATAAATAAAGATTCAAAGATAGAAACGGGAGTTTCGGGTGCGGTTATTCCTGAATTTTCGGGGAAATATAATTGCAGAAAAGAATAGTCAATAAAATCATCGTAAATCGAAATTTTATAATTTTTAACTGGATGAACGTGTTGTAAGACTTTACTAATTAAATTATGCTGAATATCAGCTTTACCATAAACACTATGAGAATATTGCATTGAGGCAAAAGCAATACCTGATTCTTCTAAGATTTTCATGGCGAGAATACTATCTTTGCCTCCGCCACAACCAGCGAGGATGGTAGAGTTATCTCCTAATATGGGAACAGGATTACTTGCTGCTAAACTCGACTGTGAATAGATAATTTCTGGTTGCTGATAATCGGTAATTTGATTTTCATACCAATGCTGAGCAAATACGCCTTGATATATTTTGATAAATAACTCTAAAACTGGCTTTGCTAAATATTCAGCAATTCTAGAAATATCATAGTATTTAGGCAATAATGAACATAATTTCATGCCTTCAAATAAGGCAATATGAGCAGCAATGCGTTCGATTAATTGTTGAGAATATTTTTCTTGAAGTACAGAAAAAGATATATCGTGATAGAAAACTTTGGTGGAAAACTTAAATTTATCTGCACTGTATATTATGTCTAAATGATGTTCATGAATTAGCAATTCATCTATTTTAATAACTTCTATTTTCATTAGTTTTTTAAACCCCTGTTAATAAGTAGCGATCGCTCCTAATAAAATTAAATCAGTAAAGGCGATCGCTGCTCAAATTTTTCTTAATAAGCATAAAATTAATCAAAGTAAGTAAGCAAGTTTTCTCATTACTTTTAAGATTAGTTAATATCGAGCTTAGGTACATGCATGGTTTTATTTAAAGATTTTTCTATTTCTGCGGTAATAGCAGGGTTCATCACTGTACTAGTGGGCTTTACTAGTTCTGCTGTTATTGTTTTCCAAGCAGCTGAAACTCTTCATGCCTCACCTAATCAAATTAGCTCATGGATGTGTGTACTCGGATTAGGTATGGGTATTACGTGCATTGTATTATCCCTGCGTTACCGCGTTCCGATAGTGACAGCATGGTCTACACCAGGTGCAGCTATGTTAATTACTACTGCATCTGGGGTACCAATGGCGGAGGCCATCGGAGCCTTTCTGATTTCAGGGGGGTTAATCACACTTTGTGGCTTTAGTGCCTGGTTCGAGCGCATAATTGACCGAATTCCAATGTCCATCGCTTCGGGGATGCTGGCTGGTGTATTACTGCGTTTCGGACTCGATACTTTTATTGCGATGAAGACGCAATTCGTGATGACATTCGCGATGTTATGTATATACTTAATTACACGACGTATACGGCCGCGCTATGCTGTTATTTTTACCTTCATCATAGGTATATTTATTGCAGAAGTACAAGGATTGCTACATTTAGACGTAGTCAGCTTACAAATAGCAAAGCCTGTTTTTACAGCACCGCAGTTTTCAATTCCTACACTTATTGGGGTGGCATTACCTTTATTTGTAGTTACCATGGCCTCACAAAACGTGCCTGGAGTAGCAGTAATCCGTGCATCAGGTTACTCAGTACCAATATCCCCATTAATTGGTTGGACAGGAGCTACAACCTTCGTTTTGGCACCTTTCGGTGCATTTGCTTTGAATTTGGCAGCCATCACAGCTGCTATTTGTATGGGGCGAGAAGCACATGAAGATCCGACAAAGCGTTATGTAGCATCTATCGCCGCGGGTATCTTTTATATCATCATTGGATTGTTTGGTGCTACTGTAAGTGAACTTTTAGCAGCCTTCCCTAAAGAACTTGTCCATGCGATCGCTGGACTGGCTCTTTTAAGTACTATCGGAAATAGTCTTGCAACCGCGGTAAGTCATGAGGGGGAACGCGAGTCTGCCCTCATTACATTTCTTGTAACAGCATCTGGTGTTACATTATTCGGCATCGGGTCAGCTTTTTGGGGTTTAGTTGTCGGTGCATTGTCATTAGCAGCTTACTATTGGTCTGCTAAAACCTGAGAATATATTTCACTAATAAACCCGGTTTTGACTCTATGTGGGTTGGAAGTCCCCAGCGTCTCAATACGGTTCGGATAAGCAGTATGAACTTCCCTTGTCGTCTGGGAAAAGGCTAAGGGGTAAAGCATGTATTTGAAACCTTTCCCCCTTCCCCTTTCCCC
>NZ_JACKZU010000222.1:0-13443 GCF_014222165.1 Nostoc sp. 2RC | reverse complement strand
GTATTAGTACCAATATTATTATCTATTTATTTAGTTGTAAAAGAAATTACGAAGCTGGGAGATAATGCAATTAATAGTGCAAATGATCTAGGAGAAAAGACAACACCTAATAATCCAAACAATGCTTCTGCACCAGGAAACACACCCCAAGTTAGTCCAAATTCTACAGTTATAGAACCTCAACAAAAGAAACCACAAAATACTAATATTCATCGACAAGCTTTAGAGAAAGGGTATAGCAATTTTGATAAAACTAGCAACGTTATTCAGAAAATTGTTGATGAGCTTCAGAATGAACATCAGCGAGAACCAGAAGAAATTCAAAAAGCACTAAAGTCTGTTTTACAGGATAACAAACTTAATTATCCAGGAGCTATTAAAAAAGAACTAAGAGATAAAGAGTTAATTACAGAGCGAAAAAGATGGGTAAATGCTATCTCCAATTACCAAAAAAATCAAAATCAAAAGGCAGATGGCATCATCAATAAAGACGATCAAACATATATAGACTTGAAAGAAAAGATAATAACCTATTTAAATCAAAAATCTCAAGAAAAAAATCCACCAGAAATAAAATAATAAATATAAATATGAGAATATATCTTTACACATTAGCTGGCATAACCTCAGCATTACTTGGCTGGAATATAGGTCAATTCTTCCTCACAGACTTAGGTTTACTAAAACAATTTCCAGAAATTATTCTATTTCCTTGCATTGCCATATCTCTAGCAATTGGCATGGTAATGAATGAAATATTTATCAGTAACCCTACCCGACCTAAACTCAGCTTTCGCATTGCAAAAACTCCTCTATTAATTGCCTTTGGTTTAGGACTCTTAGCAGGTTTAATAGCTGGAGGTATTTCTCAAATTCTCTTTTTACCTCAAATTCGCGTTCCCACTCCAATTGTTAGAACCCTTGGCTGGCTTTTAATTGGTGCTTCAGTCGGTTTGGCTGAGGGTTTAACTTGGCGCTGGCACAGCATGGAAGCTGGCGATCCTAAACGCTTTTGGCAACGATTTCTAACTAGCGTAATTGGTGCTAGTGCTGCAAGTTTAGTGGCTGCGGCATTATTTGAATATATCCGTACAGCTTTAGGTGCAATGCCATCTGAGTTTAAAGGTGTTGAAGACCCTTTAGGATTTTCTATTTTGGGTTTATTATTGGGTTTAGTATTTAGTATTACTAATTCTCCCAGTTATTTAGGTGCTTTGAGAGCAGGTGCAGGTTTTGAGTATACAGGCCCCAATTATCAAGATATAGATCCACAATTTCAATCTGTTAACCAAAAGCTTCCATATATAGATAATTCAGTACTGAAATTTGTTAGTGAAGGTGATACTTATGAAATAGAAGAAGGTTTGTCAATCCAATTACCTGGAACTGGAACGATTAGAATTGGTTCTGCTGTGAAAAAATCACAGATTTATATACCCGACTTACCCCTTCATGTTGCCGATTTAGTCTTAAAAAAACGCGAAGCAGTTTTGTCTCCTAATCCTCAGTCTTTCAAAACTATAGAGGTCAACGGTGAACGTTTAACATCACGCCGAGATATTCCTTTAAAACACAACTATGTGCTGACTTTTCATACAGTAAAGACGGATGGCATCAATGAAGAAAAATTTTATCGGTTCGTCTACTATAATCGATTTCTTGACCCACAAGCTTAGTTTATCAATGCTGATGCTAGCTGCATTTGCGTCTCCCAGTTTTGGACAAGCAAATGTAGCAGAAATTGTGGACAAACCTACTGTGAATGATGACCGAGTTACCATTCGCATTAAAGTCAAAAGTGCAGAAGAAAGACCTGTCATGGGTCTACAAGATACTGACTTTAAATTATTGGTAGATAAAAAAGAAGTTTCGTTTAAAAACAAAGATTGGAAAAGTCCTGAAGAAATTACGCCACCACCAGCTTGGATTATTGTACTGTTAGATTTTAGTGGCAGTATGAACCAGCTAGATAGTAGGGGGACAAAAAAAATTGAGGGGGCAATTAAAGCAGTTCGCCAGTTAACTAGCGTGTTAAAAGACCGTGGAGAAAATACCCAAGTAGCAATTGTTCCTTTTGGGGAAGCTGGAACTAACTGTCCTCAAGGATATCCTGTTACTCAAGATACTCTTGATAAGTTTTTTGCTGCCAATGATTTTAAGCTACAAAATAATCTTGATTACTTAGAGAGTTTAACTCCCTGTGCTTCTACCAACCTTTATGAACCTTTAAAAAAAGCAGTCAAGTTTTTAGCTAATACCGCAGACCCTCGCTTTTATCCGCCAAAAGATTCTCCTCAGTCTCAGCCTAGACTTTCAATTATTCTACTATCTGATGGTTATCACAATTTTGCGAATGAAGCCCAGGATTTTCAAAGTTTAATCACTCTTTTAGAAAGAAATACTAATATCATAGTTCATACCTTGGGGTATGGTTTGACCCCAGAACAGTTAGGTCAAAAATATAAACTTGGTAGACCAGCTATACGTGCAGATATTAATAGTGGTAAAGTTCCCGAAGCAGAATTTGTAGATAAACAAAGGTTAGCAGAAATTGCTAAAACTACTGGCGGGATAGCTGAGTTTTCTGGAGATGCAGAAGCTATTGCCGAAAATCTGCAACTTTTCCTCAATGCTTTGTTGGGAGAATACGAAATTACCTACACCCAACCTAACGCGGAACGTGGTTCTAAGCATGACGTGCAGGTTGTCGTGAATTCCAAAGCCGAGAAGCCAGTAGAGTCTGCACCAAAAGCTTACACAATAACTGTTTTTGGCAGATCGCTTCCCTTAGAAGTGCGACTGACTATGTTGGCGTGCATTTTAGTTTTGCTTTCACTCGGTGGTATCGTGCCATTTTATTTTTGGGGTCAACATTTAAAAAAAGAAGCACTGGGAGATTAATTATAGCAATGAATATTTTACTCAAGTTAACATTTCTAATTTCCTTCATTTCGTTAATTATCTCTGGTTGTACTCCTTCAGCAAATACACAAAATTTTACTGCTTCGAGTTCTAATAAATGTCCAGAGAAACCTGACGCTGTGCTTGATGCAAAAAAAGTCAAAACCATTAATTTTGGTTCACAAAAAATTACAGAATCAGGAATGGTTAGTCAGGATAAATCTGTAGGATATGTTTTTGAAGCTCAAGCAGGGCAAAAACTAGTTTATAACACTACTCAAGATGTTTGTATTTCGGTTTATACGCCTGACAATCAACTCCTCAATAGTGGCGTTTTACCCATAACCGGAAAATACACTGTTCAAATTGCTATACCTAAAGGTTCTACAACCTTTGATTTAGCTATGAATTTAGAAACAGAGTCAATACCATCTGTTCCATCTCCTACTGACACTCCCACAACTATCAACACCCCTATACAGATTACTCCCTCATCTGTAATTAACAATAATCTCCCAAGTCGCATTCCCATAGCTAGAAATACATCCCCATCTTTAACCACAAAGAGTATCTTCCGACCATCTGCAACAAAAGTAATAGAAGATTACTTTACCAAGATTAATAACGATCGCTATTCCGATGCCTGGAATATTCTACCTGTTGAACTTCAGGAAAATAAAGAACTTCATCCCAATGGTTACTATTCTTTCTTGGAATGGTATAGAGATAAAGTTGATTTTATCAATATTCATAATATCTCATTGGCAGAATCTAATCAAAATTATGCAACCGTAAAAATGACAAGTACTTATTACATGAGAAATGGACGAAAAGCTCCTGTAAATCTCAATTTTTATCTGATTTGGAATGAGAACCAGCAAAAATGGGATCTTAGCAAAACTCAAGTTATTAATTAATACTATAACTCCAACAATGAGATATTTATGATTGTTAATTGCGTAAATTTTATTTTGAAGAAATTACACGATATTGATGTAAAAAAAATACTATTTTCAACGATATTATTAATAGTTAATACTGGCTGTAATTTCCAATCTCAAACATCAGTTCAAGCTCCCGTTAATATAGCTGATGCTAAATGTCCAGATAAACCAGTGGGTTCGCTAAATCCCAAAAATGTTAAACAGATTCAACTAGCTTCTCAAACTATCACAGAATCACATCAATTGCGAGCAGGTGAAGATTTAGGATATACTTTTGAAGCTCAATCGGGTCAAAGGCTGAGTCACAAAACTAATGATGACATTTGCATGTGGGTTTACGCACCAGATAATCAAATAATAACTAGTAAAGACTTAACACAAACTGGAAAATATATAATTCAAGTTTCTGTACCTAAGGGTTCGACAACTTTTGATTTAAAACTGAGTTTAGAAAATTCATTTACATCTAACTTTTTAGATAATCCAACTAGCACTACAACTACAAATGTATCAACGTTAGAAAATCCCCCTGCTGATAATTTTGTAAGAACCCATTACATAGCTATTAATAATCGTCAATATAGTGCTTCTTATAAAAACCTTTCTTCTCGATTTATAAATGAAAATATTCCAGGTGGTTATTCTGAGTATCAGAGTTGGTGGAATAGAGTTAAAGAAATAAAAATTGGTGATATTAAACTGATAAAACAAAATAATCAACAGTCAATAGTAAATGCTGAATTGTGGTACACCATGAATGACGGGAAAACGTTCAAAGATTCTAAAAGCCGCATAGATTTAATTTGGAGTAATGCTACTAATAGCTGGTTATTTGACATGAAGGTTGAGCCTTAAATTTAAAAAACTATTATTCACTATCAAAGATTATGAAAAAAAGAATTGTTTACTTGACATTATTAATGATTTCTGGGTGTGGCTCTGGAATAACATCAACTCCAGTTTCTTCAAATTGTCCAGAAAAACCTACAAATACATTAGCAGAAAAAGATGTTCAAGAAGTTGTTTTAGACGAACAAACATTATCTAAGTCTGGTCAAGCTAATGCGAGTAAATCTATAGGATATGAATTTGCAGCTAAGTCTGGTCAAAAACTTAGCTTTTCAACTGATAGTGATATTTGTGTTTGGCTTTACGCGCCAGATAATCAGATTTTGAAGGGTGGCGATTTACCACAAACTGGCAAATACATTATGCAAGTCTCTGCATTGAAGGGTTCTAAAACCTTTGATATGAACATGACTTTAGGTGTTCTTCAAGCTTCTGCAAATCCAACTCCAACACCTTCTGTTACTGTTACTCCTAACCCTTTTGGTTTAATATCTACACCTACACCTACATCCACAGTCACACCAAGAGCAGATTTAAGTCAAGAACAAGCACTAAGTATAGTTCAGGAATGGTATGCTGCTAAACCTCAAATATTTGGACAGTCTTTTGATACTAGCTTAGTGGAAAAATTAACTACAGGAAAACTGTATGAAAAAACCACTAATTCTGACCCAGAAGTTGGCCCTATAGCTTGGCTGAAAGCTAATAATTCTTACTATAAATATAATCAATTTGAAATCAGAAGAGTTACAGGTTTTTCCAATTCCGGCAGACGACCATATATAAGAGTTAAAGTTTTTGAAGAACTATATCTTTACGGACAGAAAGGTAATATTGACCGAGAAAACTCCGGCTCTTTCCAAAATGATATTATCTATTTTTTTGAAAAAGATAATAATGGTATCTGGAAAATTTATGATTATTCAAAAACTTAAGATTATTTTTAGATAAAATAATGCAAAAAAAATATCGCAAAATCAAACACTCAATTAAATTAGATAGAGTAATTATTTTAGTAGTTTTACTCTTTTTACCCATCATTACACTAATAAGTTTGATATGGAATATAACTCATAAACAAGAAGTCAAAACCAGCAAAAAATGTTATTCAGAATCAAAAATTAATTTGCTAACAGGTAGTTACACAACTGTGAAAGGTATTGTGAATAAGAATCAACCTAATTGCTTTTATTTCAATACTTTATCTGAGGTAAAAATTTTATTATTTAGTCAAAATAAGATTGTTTTTAAGACTCCAACTAGCCATGAGAGTATTTTACAAGGTACATCTAATTTTATTTTGTCTGATACAGGAACATACTCGATTATTGTCAATACAGATAAAGAGGTTGAAAATTACCAAGTAGTTTTGAATTTGGAAAGTAATAGCTTATCTGCAAAACAACCGTTGCAGATAGAGGCATTACCTTATAAAGTAGCGACAACTATTGATGAACAAAAATTAATTTATAATGTAGCTACACCTCCGTCTCTTAAACCTAATTTAAAATTGCAAACAATAGTTAATGATCTTGTTAGTTTAGTTGCATCGAAAGATTTACCAATAAATAAATTATCTTTCAGTTTGATTGAGTTAAATAGTTCTAACTGTTGTGCCTATGGTCAATATTTAGATAAGGAACTGAGATTTCCTGCAAGTGTGGCTAAGTTGTTTTGGATGGTGTATTTATATGGAAAAATTGAAGCAAAAAGACTTCCAGAAGGAGCGGTTCCTTACAAAAATCTGGCGAAGATGATTCAAGACTCGGATAATGAGTCAGCTAGTTTGATTGTAGATACAATTACTCAAACAAAATCAGGTGAGAGTTTATCAATAGATGAAATTGATAAATGGATTGAAAAACGAGTTGCAATGAATTCATTCTTTGAACAAGCAGGATACGATCCCATTAATATCAGTCAAAAACTTTTCCCAACTGATTATCAAAAAAATGATGCACCTACTGGTAGAGATTTACAAATACGTGGCGGTGACGAATCCCATCCTTACAGGAATTATACAACTACATATAATGTAGCTCGGTTACTTTTAGAAATTTATCAAGAAAAAGCTATTTCTCAAAAATATAGCAGTAGTATGAAATTGCTGTTAAAAAGAAATTTGCATCCTAGTGCTTGGAAAAATAAGGAATTTAATGCTATCGAAGGCTTTTTAGGCGAAGCTTTACCTGAAAACGCTTACCTTGCATCAAAAATGGGCTGGAATTTTAACACCCGTAATGATGCTGCTATTATCGGAACTCCAGATGGGAAGCACAAGTATATATTAGTCATTTTTGGTGATGATCCTAGCTTTTATAAAGATAAAAAAATTTTTCCAGAACTGTCACGTTTGGTTTATGAACGTATGAAAAATTAGATTTATCTATAGTTAGCTGAACTACCAATATTTAAACACAAAGGTATTTGATTATGCAAAACTTATTTAGACAGTTACGAGCGAACAAACCCCTACTATTTGGAATATACGGCGCAATTGGTTGCCTAATTGCGGCAATTTTACTAGGAGAACCATTACTTGCCTTAACCAAACTGGCGCCATCTTCGCAACAAACTCCCCAAGCTATTGTTTTGTTAATTGATACTTCCTCAAGTATGAGCGATGGTAAATTAACAGAAGTTAAAACTGCCGCCACCAAATTTGTAGAACGTCGTAACTTAACTCAAGATAAACTTGCTGTAGTCAGTTTCGGATTAGAGATTAAAACTGCTACTCCTTTGACTGATAACGCTAACACTCTTAAAAGTGCGATCGCCAGTTTATCAGAAGATGGCGGTACTCCGATGGCACAAGGCTTAGACGCAGCTGTAGCAGAGTTGCAAGCTACCTCTCTACGTCGCAACATCTTATTATTTACCGACGGCTTGCCAGATACCCAAACTCTTACCTCCTTTGCCGCTGAATCTGCGAGAAGTCAAAGAATTAATTTAATTGCGGTTGCGACTGGTGACGCTGACACAAATTATCTAGCGCAACTTACAGGCGATCCCTCTTTAGTCTTTTATGCTAATTCCGGTCAATTTGATCAAGCCTTCCGCAATGCTGAAGCTGCTATCTACAAGCAATTAGTTGAATCTGAAGCAACAGGAGATTATGGTGTAATATACTCTGCCCTGCGAATTGGTGGTTGGACAGCTTTTTTGGCGATGGGTATAGCGCTTGCTCTGATTATGGGGCAAAACCACTATATGCACCGTCGTCTCCTCACATTTAGTAAAGGCAGTGTCAGTACTATAGGTAGTCTGGCCGCTGGTATGGTTGCAGGAGCAACTGGTCAATTACTTTTCTTGCCACTCACGAGTGGTATTCCTAACATCGCTCTGATTCAAAGTGTCCTTAACTGGTCAGTTTTCGGCGCTTTGGTTACAGGATTTTTGTCTTTGTTTATACGCCGACTTAAAAAACTACAACTATCAGGTGTATTACTTACTGGTGCTATCAGTGGTGCTTTGGCTGCTGGTGCTTGGCTGATGTCTGCTGCTTATTTAGGAGATGTGTTAGCGCGATTTATTGCTGCAATTGTTTTTGGTATCTGCATTCGACTATTATCTGGTTCTACCTTATTAAGTTTAGTTGCCTTGATAGCAATAGCCACCTTTGGCCAATTGGTATTTTTGTCGATTCCTGGTTTTTCCATCTTAGAAACTATTGGCAGAATCATAGGCTGGGCAATTTTAGGCTTATTGGTAGGTGGTGGAACACGCTTTTTTGTACCCAATCTCAAGCTTAATAAAGCTTTATTGGGTGGTACTATCGGTGGTACTTTAGGAGCCATTGGTTTTTTAATTGCTGCTGGAGTTTTTGGAGATATCCCCGGTCGTTTATCAGGTGCAGCCATATTAGGTTTTTTCATTGGTTTGATGATTGCTTGGGTAGAACAGGAGCAATTAAATCAAGAACCATATCTCTTGGTGCATTGGACACCAACTGAGAAAACATCATTACTACTTGGTGCAAAACCAGTTGTAATTGGTAGCTCTGTTGATGCCCAAATTCCCTTAAATGCTTCAGAAGGATTTACACCGATTACAGCCAAAATTTATCAAGAAGGAGCCAATATTGTGATGCAATTTGATAATAAATATGCAGCAAGTAAAAATATGAAAAAAACTATACAGGAATTAAATGTAGGTGATACGCGCAAGCTTGGTAATATCACCATAGAAGTCAAAGCTTCTACTAATCAGCAAATATTAGAAAAAAATCAATAATATTACCAATATCTGGCTCAGTGAGGTTTATAAGTGAATTACAAGTCTCATGGTAAAATATAGATTTTCTTTGAAAATTAAAGGTGACAATAATGAATACTCATATTTTTTAGATTTAACCCCCAATCAAGAAAATATGCCTGAGCAAGTTTTTATTTTATCAATTCGTGAAGATATTCGCCTAAATCTTCAAAATAAAAGTTTATGTGCCATCAAAGACTCTCATCTGAATCAAATTATTAACACTTGGATACAAGATATTAAAGAAGGTTATCGAGATAGTACTTTGACCTTGCAATTACCTTTATTAATAGAAGCAGGAATTGACCAGATAAATGAACAGGGTAATCAAGAAAATCCCACTATATTTAATCCGGATTTATCTGACATAGAACCTGTATTTGGAATGCTACCACCATTAAATTTTTCTTAAGTCATTTGATTAAATTGTCAATGTATCTACAAAATATTTAATACCAGGAGAATTACAATGAGCAATGTACTAAATGTATCTATTACCCCTCACCGGGAATTTATGCCTGCCGAGATCGAGGGACAAAAGCTATTTCTGATGCTGAAACTGCGACCAACAAAAGAAGTTGCGGTTTCTCGTCCACCTACTACCTTCGCTTTTGTCATTGATACCAGTGGTTCAATGTATGAAATAGTCGCAGGGGAAACAACGCCGACAGGTGTAACGTATATCCAAGATGGTAAAGAATATAACCAAGTAACAGGGGGTAAAACAAAAATTGATATTGTTATCGATTCCTTATTAGCACTAGTGCGTTCTGGCAAATTAGGAGCAAGCGATCGCGTGGCGATTATCCAATTTGATGATACAGCTTCCCAGATTATTGGCTTAACTCCAGCAACACAAATTAGCCAATTAGAAAATGCGATCGCTCAACTTCGCAATTTTTCTGGCGGTACTCGTATGGGGTTAGGTTTGCAGCGTGCTTTAGATATGCTTGGTAGTCAAGATATGTCTGTCCGACGCACCCTTCTATTCACAGATGGTCAAACATTTGATGAAGATATATGTCGAGCGATCGCATCAGATTTTGCGACTAAAAATATCCCAATTACCGCCTTGGGAGTTGGCGAAGACTTCAAAGAAGATTTACTTTCTCATCTGAGCGATTCTACAGGTGGAACCCTATTTTATGTAGTTCCTGGAAACGCTGTTGGCACTCAGGTTTCGATTTTAGATTTACCAAATAGAATCATTGCCGATTACATTCAAGCACAGAAAGAAGTTATTACCAACTTAGCTTTAACAGTCAAAACTGTTAAAGGTGTAGAATTGAACCGCATCGTCCGTGCCTATCCCACTCAAGCAGAATTTTCCCTTACTCAAGAACCTTATCCCATTGGCAATGCAGCAGCTGGTGATGAAACAATCTTTATCCTCGAATTCAGCATGAACAGCCGTCCTGCATCCCGCGTCCGCATTGCTCAACTTGGTTTAACCTACGATATTCCGGGACAAAACCGACGCGGTGAATTTCCACCCCAAAACTTAGTAGTGCAATTTGTCGCTGGACAGGGAGGTGCAGCGCAAGTCGATCAAGAAGTAATGGATTATGTACAGCAATGTAATATTTCTAACTTAGTTAACCAAGCGACCAAAATTGCTGACCGCGACCCACAAAAAGCCGAAGAACTATTAGAAACTGCGCGGCGCATGACAGTGAGAATTGGCAACAAAGAAATGGAAGAATCGCTCAACGGCGCTCAACAAGAGTTACGTAAAACTCGCCAAATATCTGCCGGAACCCGTAAAACTGTCAAAATGGGAGCCAAAGGTAAAACTGTAAAAATGGGTAGCGATATTAATGACGAACTTTCAGAAGAAGAAATGCGTAAACTCACAGGAACTTGAACGAATTTTTGATTTTAGCTTACTAACTAAAAAAATCATCAACTAGCAATTACTAATCACCAATTTTGTTAACAACCTAAGGAAGTAGACCCATGATTACTTGTACAGCTTGTGGCTATGATAAAAACCCAGATGATGCTGAATATTGTGATGCTTGCGGTTCTGAACTAAAAACAGTAGTAGCACCGATATCTAGCTCTTCCGTTGCACCTACTCTTATCCAACCACCAATAATTCAGCCACAAATACCAACACCACCAATACTACAACCAACTTATCCAACTTCTACCCCTACTTCTCCTACCTTCTCAACTACTGCAACAACAGCCAAACTTATTTCTAAGCAACCAGGTTCTCCAGTAGTAGAATTTCCCTTAGATAGTAACGCTGTGGTTGGTATGTTTGACCCAGACATAGGGCCAGTTGATATTGACTTAGAAGAATTTCCTGGTGGCGACACAGTTTCACGCAACCATGCAGAAATTTACCTAGAAAGTGGAGTTTGGAAAATCAAAGACCTTGGCTCTACCAATGGCATTTTTATTAAACGAACTGGGCAAACTCGTTTTGGAGCTAGAATTACTGTACCTGAAATCATAAATTTTGGAGACGAAATTGCCTTTGGTAAAGTGCGATTCCTGTTTCAAAGCACTTAATATTTACTGCGGAAGTGGGAGGTTGTTCATCCCATTTCTAACCTTTCATAGACATTTACAAAATTTCATAAATTGATTAATAATTGCTTTCTCTATGACATCACCTTCAACAGATGCAAGCAGCAGTTTAGTGATTCAGGAAAACCAAAGCTTTCAAATAGATAACTTTCAAGTGGAAGTTATATCATACCTGGGTCAATTTACAGCGGATGTGTACAGTTTTAAAGTTAAAATTTTTTCTATAGATTCAAATAGCACTGCAAGCAAATTAGGCTTACTACGGGTAGGTTCAGATCGAGGTGGACTATACCGAGAGTTAAAATTAAGGGAAGCTCTCGCAGATTACAAAATGATTGCAGAACTTATCACTCACATCACAGTAGAATCTGTAATTGTCAATACTATTTCACCTGTTTTAGATATGGAAATTCAAGAAAATGAACAGGAGGAGACAAAAAATAAAACAGAAAATACTGAAATTACAATTAATTCAAAAAAACTAAGTTGGAATGAAAATTTAACTGACGATAATGAAGCAAAATCAGTATTAATTGATGAAGATGCTTCACATCTCTCTAGCCAATTAGAAACAGACTCAGAATATTTAGATGATGAATACTATCCAGAAGTAGAAGTTTGCTCTGGTGACTCAGACAGTAAACTCATCTTGCTTAGTGATTTTTTAGAAGACACGAAAACATTAGATAATTGGTTCAAAATAGAGCATTCATTAGAAGAATCTTTATATATAACTAGCCAAATTTGTCAATTTTTTCGTTATGTTTATGAACGTAACTGGTGTTTTATTTCCATAGAACCCCGCCTGATTGAAACAGGAACTCCCAGCCGATTTTTTGATTTAACTAATGCCTATCCTGTTGGGGAAATGCTAACCTCTGGTTTATTAGGAAATTATTGTGCTGCCGAACTTGCCTATAACAACAATCCTATTCATGAATCAATGAGTAGCTATACAGTTGGAGCATTATTATATCACTTTATTCACAAACAACCTTTGTCACCACATCAGGCCATTGACCTGAAAATTAGCCCTATTCCCCGGATTTATCAAATACTAAAAATTTGCTTGTCTCCTGTTCCCGAAGAAAGATTTCCCTTATCTCAACTTCTGGGCATACTAGTAGAAACTCGTCAAGCTATTCGCACTCCTAAAATTAAGTGGAATGTTGCTAGTCGCTCAACTGTAGGATTATCAACTAGCCGCTTGCAAAATGAAGACAACTATGGTGTTAGACAACAGCAATTAAGTGATGTTGAAACAATGATATTAGGAGTTGTTGCTGATGGTATGGGTGGGATGTCTCAGGGAGAAGTAGCAAGCAAACTATCTGTACAGACAATCTTAGATGAACCTATACCGTCAGAATTTAAAACTGTAGAACAACGCAATGAATGGTTAATATCATTATTTCAAAAAGCCAATGATGTTGTATCCAAAAATGTCAAAAAGGGAGGAACTACCCTCAGTTTGATATTAGCCATAGCACAACAATTAATGGTAGCTCACGTTGGCGATAGTCGTATTTATTTATTACGTCAAGGAGAAATACGTCAGTTAAGTGAAGACCACTCTCTTGTGGCGATGTTAGTTGCTAGTGGTCAAATAACAGAAGCAGAAAGCCTAGAACATCCAGACCGTAATGTACTTACTAAATCTCTTGGTTCCAAAAGCAAACTAAGTGATGGCTATGTTCAAGATCTAAAACGTACTACTCAAGAATTATCAATGACTTTAGAAAATGCAGATATTTTGTTGTTATGCTCTGATGGAGTTTGGGATTTAGTTGCTAAAAATGAATTTGTAGAAATTTTTAATAATATTCAAGACTTACAATTAGCCGTTGATACAACTATTGAACGAGTTATTAAAAGAGGTGCGTCGGATAATGCGACTCTTTTAGCGATGCAGTTTTTGATGGAGAAATTATAAATATTTAGCAAATCAGTTAATATA
>NZ_JACKZU010000827.1:0-300 GCF_014222165.1 Nostoc sp. 2RC | reverse complement strand
ACCTATAAGACTGGGATAACTTCGGGAAACCGGAGCTAATACCGGATAATATATTGAACCGCATGGTTCAATAGTGAAAGACGGTTTTGCTGTCACTTATAGATGGATCCGCGCCGCATTAGCTAGTTGGTAAGGTAACGGCTTACCAAGGCAACGATGCGTAGCCGACCTGAGAGGGTGATCGGCCACACTGGAACTGAGACACGGTCCAGACTCCTACGGGAGGCAGCAGTAGGGAATCTTCCGCAATGGGCGAAAGCCTGACGGAGCAACGCCGCGTGAGTGATGAAGGTCTTCGGA
>NZ_JACKZU010000221.1:0-13597 GCF_014222165.1 Nostoc sp. 2RC | reverse complement strand
CTTTAGACGAATTGGTTACAGCGATTATTCTTTAGAAGAAGCGAAGTTAATCATTTTAAAAATTAATAATTTCTTGGCAGAACCTTTAGAAAAAAGTTTAGTAGTTACGCAAGATGATACCGCAGGCGTTTATGCTGGAATTGGCGGAACCCTATTTTTCTTTTTAGTAGGTTTACTCATCATAGCAGCAGGTTCGTTTATCAGCTGTAATTTTGATAAAAAATCAAATAGTTTAATTCTCAGCCGCTATCGATGGTTTGGGATGTTGGGAAAATCTGTTTTTTTGTACTCTTTAAATGAAATTGTTGATATTAAAGTTGAAAGTTCTGATTCTAGCGAAGGTGGCTTTGTTTATCGAGTGACCTTAATGTTAGCATCTGGTGAAACTGTAGCTTTGACTGGATGCTATAGTTCTGGGTTTGAAGAAAAACAAGAAATAGTTAAGATGATAAAAAGTTTTCTGGCTGCAAATTAGTAGATGTTTATAACTGAAGATGAATTGGTGCGATCGCACTCCAAATAATCCTAAACTATATTCAGTAGAGACGAAGCCTTATTCTATGAGGCGATCGCATCTTGAGGAAAAATCCTCCTCAAATCCAACAAGGCATCTTCAAAACCAGGAATTGCCACTGTCTCATTTGGTAAATGGATTTGCTTACTGAGATAATTAAACTTACCTTGAGCATTTTGATAAGGTTGACTGTAACTCTCTAACTGACGAGCATTTAAATTGACAATCCAATAGTTAGCAATTCCGGCTTCTGCGTAAAGTTCTAACTTCTTTGTTTGGTCGTAATCTAGGGTTGAGTCGGAAATTTCGACAACCAAGAAAATATCTTCGGGATAGGGATGATGAGCTAAATAATCAACTTCATCTCCCCGTGCGATCGCAACATCTGGCTCTGGCTCACTATTTGATGGGAGAATAATCGGCTCTTGACAACGCACAACAGCGCGATCGCCTAGAAGTCGATCTAGTTGGCGGCAAAGTCGAGTTGTACAGAAGGTATGAGGTGTTCCCTTAGCTACCATTTGAATCAATTCTCCCCGTATTAATTCGATGCGATCGCCCTCCTTTAAAAATCCGAGTTCAATCAACTGATGATATTCTTCAATGGTGAATCGCTTCGGTGTGACAACGCTCATAACACATTTATCCAATGCTATTTTTTCACTTGTACCCTAGCAAAAATTTTCACTGTTTCACTTTTAGATTGATACAAATACTTTGGTAGAACAGCTGTGCTACCCTAGATAAATTTTATCAGGATTTACGCTAAACAGTTATCAGTTATTAGTGGTCTATTTATAAGAGGATTTGGTGTCCAGCATCTTGCTCGAATTTTTTGGTGCGCCACAATACCACACCATAAACCATCAGGACTGATAACTGATAACTGATTTAATTATCAGTGGGAATTTTAATTAAAAACTCTGTTCCTTCTCCTGGTTTGGACAAACATTTAATTTCACCATGATGTTTTTCAACTACAATTTGATAACTGATAGACAATCCTAAGCCTGTGCCTTTACCTGGTTCTTTGGTGGTGAAGAAGGGATCAAAAATGTGCGATCGCACTTCTTCTGGCATACCCAAACCATTATCAGCTATTCTAATTAAAACTTGCTGATTAACTATTTGAGTACTAATCCAAATAGTTAAGGGAATCCTGGGGCGTTTTTCCCTTAAATCTAAATATTTTTGCTGTATGGTCTTGAATTTTTCCTCTAATGCATCAACGCTGTTACTTAAAAGATTCATGAATACCTGATTTAATTGTGCGGGATAGCATTCGAGTAAGGGTAAAGTACTATATTCTTTGATAATCTCAATAGCTGGGCGATCGCTATTACTTTTCAATCGATGCCCTAAAATCAGCAAAGTACTATTTAATCCTTCATGAACGTCTACTGCTCTCGATTCTCCTTCATCTGTACGAGAGAAGTTTCGCAGTGATAGCACAATCTCATGAATTCGCTCTGCTCCTATCTGCATGGAGTCAACAGTTTTGGGTAAATCTTCAAGAATAAAGTCCAAATCTGTCTTTTCAAATTTCTTTTGCACATCTGGAAGTTGGTGATAAAACTTCACAGCTTCCAATATTTCTTGAGTATATTCTTTTAAATGTATGAGATTACCAAAAATAAAATTAATTGGGTTATTGATTTCGTGGGCAACTCCAGCTAAGAGTTGTCCTAAGCCAGCCATTTTTTCACCCTGAATTAATCGGCTTTGAGTTTGTTTTAATTCTTGCAGAGTTTGAGTTAATTCTGAAGTTTGACGTTTAGTTTGTTCGAGTAATTCTGCTTGCTGAATTGCAATTCCTAATTGCACTCCTACTTGAGCTAGAAGATTAATTTCTTCTTCTTTCCAATAACGTGGTTGGGAATTTTGATAAGCAACTAACAAACCCCATAATTTTTCACCTTGGCGAATGGGAACGAAGGTTTCGTTGCGTGGAAGTTCATTATCATCATCTGTATCTTCAAAATTTTCTAAAATCAATGGTTGAGTGTTGACTACAGGTTTCCAACCATCTTTAAAGGAATCTGCGACAAATTTACCGCTCCAATCTGAGTTAAAGCGGTAAATAGCAACTCGCTCTACTTCCAACAATTCTCGCACAGCTTGAGTGGTAGTTCTAAAAATAGTTTTAATATCGAGAGACTGACGTATTTTATCAACAGTTGCAGCTAATAATTCTTGTCGTTCCATTGCTTTTTCTCGTTCTGTAGCTTCTGCTAATTGGACAGCTTGCATTTGAACTTGTTTAATATAAGAATCTTGTTTTAATGCTACTCCTAATTGTTCGGCAATTTGAGTGGCAAATTCAATTTCTGATGGTTGCCATTGGCGGGGAGCATTGCATTGGTGAATACATAGTAAGCCCCAAAGTTCGCCTTGTTTCAAAAGTGGAGCAACCATATTGGCACGCACTTGGAAAGCTTCTAGAATTTGCACATAACAGCCTTGAAAACTTCCTTGATAAATATCAGCGATCGCATTTACTCGACCTTGGGCATAAAGCGGTGCAAAATGTTCGCTAAAGCAGTGGTCGTAAACTTGTTCTCCGATGGCTGAAGTCCAACCATCAGCCACATCTTCGTAAACAAATTCTCCTTCCCAGTCATTTTGATAATCAAAACGGAATACCCCTACTCGGTCGGCTTTAAGTAGTTGCCGCATTTCGGTGACAGAAGTTTGAAAAATTGTATCTAAATCTAAAGATTCACGAATTCTAGCAATCACGCTAGTTAATATCTTTTGTTGTTCTGCTTGATATCGAGCTTCGTGTAAAAGTTTATTATGTTGTAAAGCAACCCCTAAATTTTCTGCAATTTGACTGACAAATTCAATTTCTGAAGGTTGCCAAGTTCGAGGGTTGCTACATTGATGAACGCAAAATAACCCCCACAATTCACCTTGCTTCAATAAGGGAACCACCAAATTAGCCCGCACCTGAAATTTGCCCAGAATCGCTGCATGACATTCACTTAATCCCGCTTCGTAAATATCTGCAACTGCTTGCACCCGACCTTGTTGATAATTAATAGCAAACTGTTGTCCAAAACAGTGGTCGTAGACTTTGGCTGCAATTACTGAGTTGCATTCAGTAACAACATCTTCGGAAATAAATTCTCCTTCCCAATCTTTTTGAGGGTCAAAACGAAATACTGCCACTCGGTCTGTTTGTAACATTTGGCGGACTTCAGTGACAGAAGTTTGAAAAATTGTGTCTAAATCCAGCGATTTCCGAATACGAGTAATCACGCTGGTTAATGTTTTTTGTTGTTCTGCTTGATACTGAGCTTGTGCTAACAACTCGTGATGCCGCAGTATCACACCAATTTGCGTACCAATTTTCGAGAGGGATTCCACTTCATAGGATTGCCATTGTCTAGGGGAGGCATTTTGATAAGCAGCAATAACTCCCCAGAGTTTTTCCCCTTGGAGAATTGGCGCAGTTGCAAAGGCTTTTACTTGAAATTGTTCTAACAAAGTAATATGGCAATCTGTTAATCCAGCTTGATAAATATCGTTAACTGTAAACGTCTCATTTTTCAGGTAGCGCCCTCCTTGAGTTTGTTGTAGATAACTATCAGCGATCGCTCCTTGAATTCCAACTAAGGGAGTCCATCCTTCGGCAAATGATTCAGCCACAAAGCTACCACTCCAATCAGCGTTGAAGCAAAAAATAGCAACTCGGTCGGCTTGCAATAGTGTGCGTATTTCTTGGGCTGTTGTTTTAAAGATGATGTCAATATCGAGAGGCGAACGAATTGTATCAACAAGCTGAGCAATTACTTGGTCGCGCTGGGCTGCTTGAGCTAATTTTGCTGCTTGTAATTGGACTTCATGAAGATGCTTTACTTGTTGAATTGCAACTGTTAAATGGTCAGCAATTTGGCGAATAAATTCAATTTCTGATTCTTTCCAATTCCGAGCCTCACTACATTGATGAATACAAATTAATCCCCACAATTTCTTCTCGCGTAACAAAGGAACAACAAGGTTGGCACGAATTTGAAATTGAGCCAAAATTGTTAGATGACAATCACTCAGCCCAGCTGCATAAATGTCAGTAACTGCTTGCGCTTTTCCCTGTTGATAACTGGTAGCAAATTGTTCTCCAAAGCAATGGTCATGGATTTTTACTGCCATTGCTGAAGTCCAACCATCTGCAACATCCTCAGAAATAAATTCTCCTTGCCAATCTTGTTCAGAATCAAACTGGAAGACTGCAACTCGGTCAGCATTGAGTAACTGACGCACTTCTGTAACTGTAGTTTGAAAAATCGTCTTTAACTCAAGAGACTCCCGAATTCTTACAATCACACTTGCCAGAGCCTTTTGTTTCTCTAGTTGTTCTTGAAGTTGACTGCTTGACAATAGAAGTTGATTTTCCGCAAAAGTTGAATTGAGTTCCATTGCTATTTATTTCAGGGATTGTTCTACAAAAATTTATGATGTCAAACTTCATCAGGTTGAACAGCGCCAAGCTTGTAAGTATGACCAACTTTTTCTTGAAGTATCCAATTCTTGTAAAGAAGATGGTTATTGTTATAGTTCCCTTCTCGTGGCTTATCTTCACAACTTGTTAACAATCAGTTATTAGTCCTTTGTCAACACAAATGACTAAGGGTAAACTCTTTTGGGTATTCGTTCAAAAAAGCAAGCTACCCAAAGGGTTTTGTAGAGAAGGTTGCAATCATTAGAACTTTCTCAGATAAGACAAATGGCAGCTTTTATTGACCGGGGTGCAATTTAAATGTGTTAAAGCTTAGCTTAATTGTTGATTGTTCGCTAATTTGTGTATAAATTAGTATAAAATTTAATGTTTTTCAATATACACAAAAACATATAGACGGGCAGTAATTAATACCTCAGCTAATGCGCGCTAAAAAAGCATAACCAACAGGAGTGGTTGTTGACAGTTGACAGTCAACTGTCAATAGCCTCGTTGCATCAATGTGCAAGTTAAATGCAAAATCAGTGATTTGCACAATCAATTTTTGCCTTGTACTGTGACCACAAGAGAAAAGGGGCATTGTAATGGAATAATTTAAACTGACACGGAGATATAAATATGCAGTAATTATACAACACCCAAATTCTTAAATCATCCCGCAATTATGCAACCCTGCTTAAAAGAATGTCTGGCAATAAGGCGCTTTGTGTCTACTGAGTTGACTAATTGCCGCTAGACTAATAACTGACTTATCAAAATTAGCCTGACAGACAATAAAATTTAGGTTAAATGTTTTCAGGTATGGACTTTGCAAGAGTATTCAGGTATTCTTCGTGACACAACAAGACCAAAAACCCTCTCGTTCTTTTGCTGGAATTGCTGGCATTGTTGCCATTGCCACATTAATTAGTAAAGTCTTTGGTTTGATTCGACAGCAAGCCATCGCTGCTGCCTTCGGTGTTGGTGCAGCTGCCACTGCCTATAGTTACGCTTATATTATTCCCGGCTTTCTATTGATATTACTCGGTGGTGTGAATGGGCCATTACACAGTGCCATCGTTAGTGTTTTAGCCAAACGCAAACAACAAGAAGCTGCCCCCCTAGTGGAAACAGTAACAACACTGGTGGGTGGATTGTTGTTAGTGGTGACATTTGCTCAAATTTTCTTGGCAGATGAAATAGTTGATTTAGTCGGTCATGGTTTAGATCCTACAACCAGAGCGATCGCCATCGAACAAATCCAAATCATGGCACCGATGGCTTTATTTTCTGGATTAATTGGTATTGGCTTCGGTACTCTCAACGCCGCTAATCAATATTGGTTACTTTCTATTAGTCCTTTGCTATCCAGCATTACAGTTGTCATCGGCATTGCTTTCATGGCTATGCAACTGGGCAAAGACATAATCAAGCCAGAATACGCTTTCATCGGTGGTATGGTGTTAGCTTGGGGAACCTTGGCAGGGGCAATTCTTCAGTGGTTGGTGCAGCTAGTTGTGCAGTGGCGATTAGGATTAGGTACATTGCGGCTGCGGTTTGATTTTAAAACCCCAGCTGTCCAAGAAGTAATTAAAATCATGACTCCGGCAACAATTTCCTCCGGAATGATGCCAATTAACTTTGCCACCGTGCTTTACTTCGCCAGTCCCATCCCTGGTGCTGCTGCGGGCTTCAACTATGCTAATTTGCTGGTGCAAACTCCCTTAGGAATTATTTCTAACATCATTTTGTTGCCCTTATTACCCATATTTGCCAAACTTGCAGCTCCAGAACATTGGGACGATTTAAAATTACGTATTCGTCAAGGACTGTTACTCAGTGCCGTCACCATGTTACCTCTGGGAGCGCTGATGGTGGCGCTATCTGTACCCATTGTCCAGGTAGTGTACGAACGCGGTGCTTTTAAGGGAGATGCGACGCAGTTAGTTTCCGAGTTGCTAATTGTTTACGGCATTGGGATGTTTGTTTATTTGGGGCGTGATGTGTTGGTGCGGGTGTTTTATGCTTTAGGCGATGGACAGACGCCCTTTCGCATCAGTACTTTTAATATTTTTCTCAATGCTGCACTCGATTGGATTTTGGTCGGCCCTTTTGGCGCACCTGGTTTAGTATTAGCAACAGTAGGCGTCAATTGCAGTTCTTTATTAATGCTGTTGTGGTTACTCGATCGCAAAATTAATGGTTTACCTTGGCGTGAGTGGAGTGTACCAATTCTCGGTTTAACTGCGGGAAGTGTAGTAGCTGGGGTAGCCAGTTATGGAACTTTGATTGCTTCTGCACAAGTTTTAGGTAAAACCGGTTTAATAGCTTTGCTATTGGAACTATGTATATCTAGCTGCGTGGGAATTGCTATATTTGCAGTCATCGCTGCATGGATGAAAATACCAGAGTTGAATACTTTTGTGGATCGTCTGCTTCAACGCTTTGGCAAAAAAAAGAGAGCTTACGCACAGGTAACGGAAAATCCAACCACAGAGAACACAGAGGAAACAGAGGAATAACAATTGCACAGAGTTAGGGACTTGCAAGTAAAAAATATTCCATAGAAGACTGTTGAGTGTTGATTGTTGACTGTTGACGGTTCACAGTCAACAGTCAATAGACTTGTAAGAGAAATCGGTAAAAGGGGAAGGGGGGCCTTTCAAGGGCTTTTTTAAATACCTACCCTTGAAAGGATGGGGAGATGGGGAGATAGGGGAAAAGGTTAAAGGTTAAAGGGAAAAGGAATAAATTTAATCTTTCCCCTTTTCCCCTTTCCCCTTTCCCCTTCCCTATGCCCAATGCCCTACTTATAAACGCTCTGTATCTTTGGTAACTAATTTCCAACCATCAGCTTGGTCAATTAGCTTGATTGAGTCTAGTTGCAGATTATTGAGAAGTGATGTGTGAAGCAGGAAGTAGGGTTGACTGTTGTAGTGCCAATAATATTGTAGTTCGCCAACAGAAGCAGGAATAATGGTGCGATCGCTGTAATAATCCAAGGAAGGACGAGAGTAGGGAAAAGATGTATAAATCTTTTTGGTAGCTGGATTTGCCCGCACAATCATTGCGGCTACTGGTTTAACAGGATAAGCCTCAGATAATTCCCAAACCCAATAATTTGATTTCATTAACAGAAGCAGCGAAATATAACTTCCCCAGAACAAAATCTTCAGAAATTGCCCGTCGCCTCGCTCTGCCAAAATAGATGCTAAGGTCATTGTTAAGGCCACTGCTGCAAAAATTAGCTGTAAGTCGGTTTTCGGTGTTGTACCCCAACTAAAATAAATGCTGCCGGCAGAAGCAACTACAGCTAAAATTGCTAAACCTGCTACCCAAGTACGGGGATAAGATGATACTAAAGGCGAATTTTCTGTTTCTGCTAACTGGATACCAAAAGCCAAGGCTAAGCTGGGATAAATTGGGAATGCATACCAGGGAAGTTTGGTAATCATCAAGGAAATTAGCAATAGATAAACACCACTCCACGCCAGTACTAATTTTGCCCAGCTAAGGTTGCGATTTTCCCAAGTTAAACGTACAGTTTGGGGTAAAAATAATAACCACGGCCATGTATACTTCAAAAGTTCAATGATATAGTACCAAGGTGGTTCAAAATTCATCTGTGCAACTGCACCTATTCTGGTGGATGAATTTACAAGACCAACTTGGGCGAAGGTATAACCATAATGAATTAGTTGAGCGCTGTACCAACCAACCACAGGTAAAATACCAATCAAAATGGCTATCCACAGATAGTAACAGGTGAGTAATCGCGGTGTATCCCAAAATAAAAATACGATGGCGATCGCACCTAACAATATGCCTGCTAATCCTTGAGTTAAACAAATTAATCCAAAACCGATACCAACACCAAGGCAATAACGTAAATCCCGGCGCGATCGCAACACGCACAACATCATCACCATCAAAAAACTCACCACCACGCCATCTAACATTGCTAAACGTCCATGACGTACCACGGGTAACATTGTTAGATAAATCAAGGCACTGTAAATAGCTGCCCAACGTTGGCGAAATAATTCTCGACCGATACAATACAGTAAAGGTACTGATATTGATGTTAAAATTGCTCCAGGAAGCCGCGTAGTGAATTCATTTTCGCCTCCTAGAGAATAAGCCCAAGCAATTAGCAAATGCATTAAGGGAGGCTTGTTATGGTAAGGTTCGCCTCCTAGTGTTGGGTAAAGCCAGCGCATTGAGCCTGCTGGTGCGTGCCAGATTTCCCTAGCGATTTGTGCCACAGTGCCTTCATCCCAATCTCGCAGGGGCAATCCTCCTAGATTGACGCTAAACAGTAACACTGCCGCTAACAGCAACACCACAAGCCATACCCAATCAACCCATCTGCCGACTGTGCGATGCTGTTTTTCTAGATGACCCCAAATAAAGCTTCCTTCTTGCATATTCTCTGGTAATCATTTTACTTGCTGGTTTGATTACATAGAGACCAAAGTGAATCTCCAATGTTGTCACCCAGTAACAACGTCTGTTCCTAACTATTGCTAGTTTCCAAGATTAACTCAACTTTCTTTAATTAGTACTATTTTTCCGGGAAATTTATTTTAATTATTTAACGATCATTTTTATAGATAAATACTAAAAATAAGACGTATAAAAATTGGCTCAATTATTTTTGACTACTTTGTAAATAAATTTACTTTTATTGTTTTTTATATTGGATTACAAACTGATAAATGCTATTTTTTTAATATTAAATTTCACTGAAGCTAAAGTGACTATACGACCTGTCGCCCAGTCTCAATATATTAATTAAGTAATAAGACTAATAATTTTGTTATCTATATTTAGTTAATTCAGTGAAATTAGCATTCAACAGTAAAAAATATAAAGCTAGGATTAGCGTAATTTTTAATGGTTTAACTTCAGACCATTATTTTTGAGTTAAAAAGTACTCTTGCAGAATATAAGTCTGTTGAAAATGTATCTGACACGACAATCAAAACTGAGAGATTTTTATGCCAAAAATAAACTTTAAACGCCTTAAGCAGACTCTCGTTGCTAGTACATCTTTATTAAGTTTCAGCATAAGCTTCAATACATCAAGCTTAAGTACATTAGCTCAAACTAATGACCCACGATGGTATGCCGTTCTTACGTGTGGATATTTCCAAGGATTATCGGGTGCGAAAGCTACTCAACTAGTCGTAGATACTTCTATAGACCCTGTTGATGCTGCAAATAGTGGATTTGTAGCCCATCCGCTTTGGCTTAATACTGGTAGCGGTTCATGGGTAGAAGTCGGCTATGATAAAGAACCTTATGTTAGTCCAAGTACCACTTACTATTGGGCAAGTTATACGCCTACAACGGAGACATATAGTTCTGAGGGCACTGCAATAATTGGCACTTACAAGGAACTCAAAATAATTTGGAACACCGCCACTAATAAATGGAATTTTTATTATGGAGGTCAAAAGATAGGGGAGGCTGCTAACACAGGTGGGCCAAACAATAGCCTTCAACTTACGGAGGCTGGTTTAGAATCTACCAGCGAGTCGAACTCTAGTCCCAAAGCTCCTGTATATGGATTTCAGTATGCCACACTCAGTAATCCTACATTACGAGATTGTGCCAACCCCAGTCTGTATAGTGACCTTCCTGCTAGAATTTACTGGGTAAACTATCCATTTTCTGCTGAAACCGTAATGCCATAAATAGTGGTAATAATGTTATGAAAAAATTGATTACTATGAAGAAACTGATTCTAACTATTGCTTTATTTGCAATTGGACTTGTTACATCTTCATGTGAAAGCCAAGCAATCGCTCAAAAGAATCAGTCAAATTCTCAATCTTCTCCTATGAATGTTCTTCCAACAGAGCCAGTACCAAATCCTGAAGACGCTAAGCGCCAACTACCTCCTGGAAACACCGAGCCTAACCAAGGTTTTTTACCTCCTGCTGACCTTAATGCTGATGTGGGCGAACAAGTTGCAGCGCAAACAGCACTTAGGATAGCAGCAAAGCGCTTCATAACAAGTAACTCAACGGTCATCAAGTCTAGTTTAACGAGCTATGACGAAGCTCGACAAAAACTATCAATGCCTATAGAGAAAGACCATCAGCTTTTTAATACTCCAGTTCGAGTAATAGAAATTTCCGGTACTTTTAAAAGAAGAAGTCGTCAACGTTCCCAGAATGAAGTACTCACATCTACTCCCACTTTCACAAAAGGTTACATTATTTTAAGGGCAGCAGATGGTTTACTACTATTTTCACACTTTTTTAAGGAGTAACTACTAATCGTTATACTCTTGTCAGGAACAGCAAGAGCTTCTCACCCATTTATGTTGTAGCGTTCTATTATATGTCAACAGGTTT
Organism: Nostoc sp. 2RC; assembly: GCF_014222165.1. Taxonomy (NCBI): domain Bacteria; kingdom Bacillati; phylum Cyanobacteriota; class Cyanophyceae; order Nostocales; family Nostocaceae; genus Nostoc; species Nostoc sp. 2RC. Next base: position 2,280 of record NZ_JACKZU010000221.1, on the reverse strand, counting down.
CTTTTACTTAATTCCCCAAGCCTCAAACTACAGAACCCTTTGTTGCATCAGCTTTTCCCGTTCTCGCTTCTGGGGTGATGCAATCAAAGGTACATTAGAGTCAGCGTAGTACATAACTATTATCCTGCCAACCGTAATCAACTTATTTAAACTCATCTACTTGAGAGCGATTTATCGATTAAAAAATAAAAATAACTTGCAAGTGCCATTTTTGCTCTTGGCGAACAATTTCAATTTCTTTAATGAATTCCCGAAAGTAAAATCGTCGTTCTGTTTCGGATAAATCTAACCAGAATTGCGGAATTGAAACAGCAACAGCAACAGAACGCAAATTAACTGGGGGAAGAATTGCCAACTTGGCTTCGAGTGTAGAAATTTCTGTGCGGAGTTTATAAGCCCTTAATTTTGCTGTTTCGGTATCTAAAATTCCAGTTTCAATTAAAGCGGGTAACTGAGTGAGTATTGCTTGCTGACGAGCGATCGCTTGGCTTAAATTATTTTTGACTGCATCCAACTGCGGAAAATTCATTCCCGCCACAGCTAAAGGTAAGTCATGGCAAACAATTTCAATTGTCTGTTGTAAAACTTCTTGATAGGGAATAGCCGCACACTTAGGTCGTCGGGGACAGCTAATACAACGTAAATACAAATACTCTTGGTCTTGATTGCGTTGGGTGACACGGGTAACCGTTAGATGAGATTGACACTCCCCACAAACAATCAACCCAGCCAAAGAACGCGGCGCACTAGCAGTGCGGGGTGGTAAACGGCTGTTACGGCGTAAAAGTCGGTCAACTTGAGCAGCTTCTTCCTTAGAAATGATGGGAATATGAGTGTCAGAGATAATTTCACCATTTTGGTAAGCTGTATTGCCGCGATAAACTGGATTAGTCAACCAACGCCGTCCAGTGGTAACAGAAATTTTCTTGCCGTATTTCTTCGCCAAGTAGCGGACTGAACCGCGCAGAGAACCGTAGAGTAAAAAATGGTCAAAAAAATCCTTCACCACTGGTGAAGTACTGCGGTCAATGATATATTTTCCCTTACCTCTGCGATAGCCATAGGGAACTTTACCTGGCGGTGGTGCAACCTCAAGACGATTGCGGGCGTGTCCTTGGCGGATGCGACGACTGCGTTGTTCGCGTTGGATTGCGTGTAGCAAATTCAGCAAATCAGCACCAACAGGAGAACTTTCTGAAGTGTAGGGTTGTTCTGTAGCAATTATCGCCACTCCCATTCCTTCGAGTTCATTGAGGCGATCGCTTACTTCTTCTAAAGTATCCCCTAATTCTTCCAAACGACGAATCAGTAAATAATCTACAGCTTCAGTTTGGCAATCTGCGAGTAATTTTTGTAATTGCGATCGCGCAGCGTATCCAGAAGACTCCCCCTTGCCCAAATCTTGATAAACTTTATCAACTTCCCATCCCCAACTGCTCTCATCAGCAGAAGACTCTAACAAAGGATCGGTGTAAGAATAGGCAATGATTTTCATTAGTAATTGGGCATTGGGCATTGGGCATTGGGAAAGGGTAAGGGGGAAAGGGGAAAGGGTAAGGGGGAAAGGAGAAAGATTGAATTTATTCCTTTTCCCTTTTCCCTTTAACCTTTTCCCTTCCTTGCCCCCATCTCCCCCATCTCCCTCACTGCTGACTTAACTCAACAATATTCCCATCAGGATCTTGAGTAAACAGGGCAGGGCGTCCTGAGGCGCTGGGTTGAATGGGATAATTGCGATTGAGTAACTCTTGTTTAGCGGCTTCCAAGTTAGCAACAGAGAAAGCGAAGTGGGGGTTACGTCCCCATTTTTCGTTTGGGTTTTCGGTGGGGACAGTCGGTGCAACTATGAGATGAATTTGATAGTTGCCGACTTCATACCATGCGCCAGGATATTTCAGAGAACGATCTATTTTGGTTAATCCCAATACTTTGCCATAAAAGTTTTCAGAGCGTTCTAAGTCAGTTACAAGAATTGCTGTGTGAAGACTTTGGGTAATCTGCATTTTCGTAAGTGCGATGGCGTTTATTTAAATTTTGGCGTAGTTTAGGACTTACGGGGAGTAGGAAGTATGAGAGATAAAGAATATGAGGGCGATGGGCGAGAATAACTAATGATTAATGACTTGGCTTAATTTTTCCAGGTGAGTGTAATAAAGGTGCTGTTAAAATTATGAAATTTCAACCTGTATTTTCTTCAGCCACTTTACCAAACACAATAGACTTCTTGCAAAAGTCGGGAAAAGGGGAAGGGGGGGCCCCCTCTGGGGATAAGGGGCAGGG
>NZ_JACKZU010000220.1:0-13669 GCF_014222165.1 Nostoc sp. 2RC | reverse complement strand
GAATTCAGGAGTCAGGAGTCGGAATTCACAAGACTAATTATTGAAATCGTAAAAAGATTTCAATAATTAGTCTTGTGAATTCCGACTCCTGACTCCTGAATTCTGACTCCTGAATTCTGAATTCTGACTCCTGAATTCCGACTCCTGAATTCCGACTCCTGACTCCTGAATTCTGAATTCCGACTCCTGAATTCCGACTCCTGAATTCCGACTCCTGAATTCTGACTCCTGACTCCTGAATTCTGACTCCTGACTCCTGACTCCTGATTTCTCACTCCATCTCATCTAAAGGTAAAACATCGTGGAAGCGATTGTAGTCGATGTAGCGATGTCCATCAGGTGTTTCGTGGAAGATATCGACAAAGCGATTATTCCACAAAATCTCGTGGGCGCTATAGCTATGACGGGCATAGACGACCTGTGTAACTGTTTCATCAATACCACTCAAAGAAATCATCAGCATCGAATTTGTTTGTATTAGTGATTCTGCGGTCATCCCATATAAAGGACTAAACTCATCAATTACATGCACCACTGACCAGCTTAAGGAAAAGCTTGGTGTTTGGTTCCGCAGCAGTTTTAAATCGTAGATTCTACGCATAAACTGACCTTCTGCTGTGATTTCATCGCGCATCAAATATACTCGCAACTGCGCTTCTAAAATCATATTGCGGCGCTGATTAGCAGTGCGAAACATCAAAGTCGGCTTGGTATCATGAGGTGTAATCACCGCTACACGACTAAACATTACACGGGCGGTTGGTCGAGAAAACCGAGCAAAGGCTAGTCCAGTCATGACCGCAATTCCCACCAAACCGATCATCGCTTCAATGGTAACAATGATATTGGCGTAAGTTGTTTTAGGATACATCGCACCGTAGCCGATGGATGCTAGGGTTTGGACGCTAAAGAAAAAAACATCCAAAAAAGATCCTGGCCTAGCATTGGCGATACAATCTCCTCCTAGCAGGTAAGCTATGGCGAACAGAGCATTAATAGTTATGTAAGATAAACAAATCAGTATTAAAAAGCCAGGCCAGGGAATGGTCAGTAGCAGATGGTAGGGATCGCGCCAATAGTAGTACCATATACCCATCCCCATAATTTCAAACTTTCCATCTCGAATATGAATGTCAATACGTGGGAGCAAACGCTGTTTTTGTTTGCGTGAAAGTCGCTTGACTCGAAATTTCATCTGGGGTAGCCAAAAGAATTATAACTAAGTATTATTATTAGCCTTACAACCAAGTTGTGATGAATTGAAATTTCTGGATCGCCATTGCTGTCAGAATTGAGAATTCAGAATGGAAGCATATCATACTTAATGCAATTTTCAGGTAAATAGACCACGTGCTAGGGGCGCAAGGCTTTGCACCCCTACGACACATATGGTTCAAATAGATGAAAACTGCTGTAATGCAGATTTGGCGGTCTTCAATTGGTGGTAAGTTCAAACTTCCACTAATTATTTTTAATTGGAGTGTTCGCGCAGCGTCTCATAGAGAAGCGACTTTACTTGTTTATTTCCACTGGTGCGCGTCCGTTGGAAACTCACATTAAATTATGAGTAAAAAAATAGGGCGTGCAATGCTCGCCCTAATGATTTATCTGCTAGAAACTTATTTAGAAAACATTTCAATTTCGTGAACTACACAAAATTAGCTTTAGTAATCTTCAAATTAATTCATAATTTGTAATTAGACCAAGGGTTAGAGTCCCAGACTTCATGATTCAGGTTTTGGTTTTTGACCTTTGGAACAGCGGTCAAACCACTCTTGATATTTTTTTTGATGTGATTCATCTGCAACAGAAATTACCACTTGCACCTGATGGCATCCGTGATTTTTTTCTAGGGCGATCGCATTCAATAATAGACTAGCAATTTTCGGTGAACTAAATTCACCACTGACTGTTAAACCACCTTTAAAGTTTGTCAGTTCGAGTGTTTCTCCTAGATTCAACTCCAGTGCAGAAATTCCACCATCACTTAAATCAATTTCTGCAAGTTGCTTGTGTTCTGGGCTGACTTGTTCGACGATTAATTTTTCACGCCGCACAGGAACTTGTATCATCCGAGTTTCGATTTCTTTGCGAACAATGACTTCGCCTATTTTATGTTTATTGCTTTCAACAACTAGTCGTTCTTCTAATAAACGAATAATTTTTTCTTCAGTAACATCTTCTAATTCTGATGGATTAACAGAATTATTTATAGTTTGATTATAAGCTAGTTCTTGAGTAGAATTTTGTGAAAGTTCCGGTGTGCCTTCGCCTGGTGTTTCTACTGCTAAATATTCAGGCATATACTCTATTTGTGATTTATCGAAGTCTATGAAAACAGATTTAGTGGGATTATCGATTTTTTTGACTCTCTGGCTATGCACCCAGAAAAAAGAAGTATCTTTATCAGCTAAATCCTGATTAGATAATAGAACTTGTTGATTTACTCGGTTAGATATTACTAAGTTTAACCGATGATTACTATCCACAATCAAATCCTGAACCTTTCCCACTAGTTCACCTTGACTATCAAAGACAAGAAAATTTTTTACCTTATTTTTTAAACTTGCTAGTAAGGTGTTAGTGTGAATATTCGAGCTTGCATGTCCAATGTTATTCGTCATCGGTTAGCTATTACAAAAAGGGATTGGGTATTGGTATTGGGGACTGAGTGTTTGGTGCTAAGTATTGGGAAATAGCTTCTATTCCCCAATCCCTATTTACTGTTAACGTTCTTCAATGGGAAGATTAGGAGCATTTATGTCTAGTTCTTCACGGCGCACAGTTTCTTGAGCTTCAACTGTGTCTCGGTCTACGACTTTCTTGACTCTTACTTCTTCACGCACAACAGTTTCTTTGCGAATTTCAGGAGTTTCTTCATGGAGTTCAACGCGAGCAACTTCACCTTCACGGAAGTCTGCTTCACGCGCAGAAACAGGCCTACCTGCATCTGCTGGGGTTACACGCTCAATTACAACTCGCTCTTTTTCTACTGGTACTGCGACTCGTGCAGTGTCGGTTTCAACGTGTTTACCAATTGCTACTTCTCCAGTTTTGCGGCGTTGTTTGCCGGCAATTAGTCGTTCTTCATACAATCTCAGAGTTTGATGATCTTGTTCATTCAAATTGAATAAAGAAGAATCGTTTTCGTATTTGTAACTATCACGATTGTAACTAGGAGTAGAATAGGTGCTATCTAATGGTGCTGATGCTTCTACGGGTGCTGATGCTTGTACGGGAGTGGTATATTCTCCAGGGCGACGATATACTCCACGCACCCGTTCTTCGTAGTCATAGTCAAGGGCGAGGCGTTCGTTGAACTCTGGTAAATCTTCTGCTTGCTCTCTAGTTAAGCCAATGGTGTAAACGCGATCGCTATTATAATCAATACGAGCGCGACCAATTGGTAATAAAACTTTTTTACCAAAAATCCAGAAACCTAAGTCAACAACTAAATAACGGATATGGCCATCTTCATCAACTAAAACATCGTTGATACTACCAATTTTTTCATCAGTCCCTTGTGTATAAACACCAAGTCCTTTAATATCATGACCATCAAAACTATCCCGGTAGTTAGGCTCAAAATCTTCTAATTTGTAAAGAACCATTCTATTTAGCCTCAAAATTTTTATTTACATTTCCTTATTAACTAAGGTAGACATATATTCACTTGTTTACCTCCTTCTACCGAAATAAATTCTTTAATCAAGGATTATCAAAGGTTATAGATTATTATGAAAAATGAATTAAAAACTTTTCAGACCGAAATACAGGCAAAAATCATTTTATTTGCCTGTTATAATTTATAAAAATACAACACAATTCAACACTAAATTCCCGAAGAATTTAGAAGTCAGAATCAATTAGTAAGGAATTCCAATTAATTACTAATACCAAATTGGCATAACAAGTATTATTTGAAATTTTTAGAATAGCTTTGTAGCAAAAGCTTTTCATCAAAAATCCCAAACTTGCACTAAGCCTGTGGAAGTATCTAAAATCAAAATTGGTCTAATTTAAGACTACTAAATCTTCTCTAAAAGACGCTAAGCGAACGATTTAGTGTGGTGTTTCACCACTTATTCATCCACCACTCGCATTCAGGTAAATTCTCAATTCTGGCGACTAACGCCAATATTGCTGTTTTGATAAATCTTGAGAGTGGGCTTTCCAACCCACCCTTGTATATCTCATTTACATGAAAGGTATTGTAACTGCTAACTATTAAATATTTTTATGTTTAATAGTATCAGTTTCCTGTATATGTAATTCACCAGCAGTATCAATATTTAACTCTTCTCGACGAATTGTATCTTGTGCTTCCACAGTGTCGCGTTCTATTACTTTCTTAACTCTGACTTCTTCCCGCACAAAAGCTTCTTTACGTATTTCTGGTGTTTCTTCGTAGACTTCTATGCGTGCTACTTCTCCTTCTTGAAACTTAAGTTCGTTGCTATCAAAAGTTCCTACTTCAGTGGGCACAACTCGTTCAATTAAAACTCTTTCTTTTTGAATAGGTACTGTAACACGTGCGGTTTCAGTTTCAATGTGCTTACCTACAGCTACTTCCCCAGTTTTCACCCGATGCTTATTAGCAATCAATCTTTCTTCATAGAGTCTAAAAGTTTGATGATATTGCTCATTCAACTCATATAAAGCTGGTTCTTTTTGGTAACTGTATGCATTATTATAAGTTAGATTACTGGTTGAAGGACGAAATACACTACGTACTTTTTCTTCATAATCGGCATCAATATTTCCAATTTCCTGATATTCAGGTAACCTTTCTATTTGCTCCCTGCTCAATCCATCAACATGGACTGTTCTTGCTGGATAATTGATACGTGAAAGACCAACTGGTAGTAAAATCTTTTTATGAAGAGAATCTAGTGTGGTATCAATGATTAAATACCGAAAACGACCATCATCATCAACTAAAACATCAACAACTAAGCCAATTTTTTGTCCACCTTCAGTATAAACATCCAGTGATTTTACGTCATCTCCACCAAAGGTTTCTCGATAATTTGGATCGAAATGTTCAAGTTTGTGAAGGGGCATATGCTGTTCCCAAGTTGTCTATAATCTTTATCTGCTAGTCTAAAAAATAATAGAATCAATCTCCTCCTACTGACGACTGAATTAAATTGAAACGTTTCCTCGTCTATAGCTCATACTTTATGATGGTAAAATTTTGGTTGAAGACTATTAATAATCAATAGAAATATAACTAAAGTTATAATCAAACAGCACTTACGCAAAAATCAAGTAATTTCGTCATTACGAGAGATAGCGTACTCCTTTCGCGCAGCGTGTCACAGATAAGCATCTCCTAGAGAAATAATCCACCCCTGACCCTGGGATTGCTTCGTTGCACTTCGTTGCGATCGCAATGACAATATTAGCGTTGCGTATGAAATGATATTATGTCCGCCTAATCACTTATCAAAAAAATTCTTTGCGTAAGAGCGTCCCCACATCATTCCTAATGATAAGTAATCAACTGGAGTTTAGACTTGAGAGTTTTGATTAAAAATTGTGCCAATGTAAACGCATCCACACCCAACTCAGTACGTTCTTGGGCTGCTAAAATCCCAGCTTGGCAGTGCCACCAAGCAGCAGTGGCAGCAATATCTTCCACTGGGATGTGTTTAGTGGCCGCTTGGGCTAACAATCCACCAAGTAGCCCAGTTAACACGTCGCCACTACCGCCACGGGCTAAGGCGGGTGTACTTTCTGGAATAATCCAAACTTGATTTTGGGGGTTGGCTATGGCGGTTCTTGCACCTTTTAGCAATACTACCGCTCCAGTTTGCGCTGCTGCTTGTTGTACTGCTTTGATTCTGTGATGCTTAACATCAGTGATATTGGGGAACAATCGCTGGAATTCACCTGTGTGGGGTGTGAGGATAGTTGGTGCTTGGCGTTTTTGTAGAGTGGGGATGGTTGCAATTTCGGCAAGTATATTTAAAGCATCGGCATCGAGAACCAAAGGAACATCGCTTTCTATGACTTGTTGGACAATGGGACTGGCGTCTGTTGTTAAACCAGGGCCGCAGGCGATCGCACTAAAAGAACTAAGATTAGTTTTTGTAGGTAGTTGCAATTGGGCAATGGCTCCAGTTTCCGTTTCTGGACAACCGACAATCAGCGCTTCTGGCAAATGTGACACCAAAAGAGATTTCAAAGATTCTGGTACCGCAACCGAAAGCATTCCCACACCACTACCCCGCGCACCCAAAGCAGTTAAAATTGCTCCACCTGCATAGCGTCGCGAACCACAAATCAACAGTAAATGTCCTTCCTTATATTTGTGGGTAATTGCTGGACGGGGTAAAGGTAAAGTCGAAAGTGCCGTTATTGGTGTAATGCGTTTAATTCTGGGTGCTTCTGAGAGAACAGCTTCAACATCAGCCAAAGGAATATCAAAATCAATTAACTCAGCTTTACCCACATATTCCAGCGCTTGGTCTTGTAAAAAAGCCAACTTCCACAAACCCAAGCAAAACGTGTGAGTGGCGCGAATTGCAGTTCCCAATACTTCACCTGTGTCGGTGTGCAATCCCGAAGGTAAATCAATACTCAAAATTGGCACAGACAATTGATTTAACTGATTAATTGCAGAGGCGATGGGATCGGTGAGGTTTCTTTCTAAACCAAATCCAAATAATCCATCAATCAACAAATCAGAATTCGGTAATTGCTCAATTTCTTGATAAATGGGAATACCCAAACTTCGAGCATACTGCAAGTGCTGTGAAGTTAATTCCTTAAGCTGAGAAAAAGGCGAATAAATCCAAATTTCATAGCCACGAAAATATAATTCACGGGCTACTACCAAAGCATCTCCCCCATTATGACCGGGGCCGACGAGAATACCTATACAGGGATTTGAGAAGAACAAAGAAGAAGACGCAAAGAGGGGGGGACGCGGGGACGTGGGGAAAGAACTCTCCGTGTCCCCGCGTCCCAATGTCCCCGCGCCCTTTTGATTTGGGTAAATATTTTGAATGCGACGGGCAATTAAGCCTGCTACCTTTTCCATCAAAGCTACTACAGGCATTCCGGCTGCAAAAATCCGCGCTTCAATCTCGCGCATTTGCTCAGCAGTTACTACTACTTGTGAAATTTGTTCTTGCCTATCTGACATCAGTAATGAGTGAAAAGTTAGGAGTTAGGAGTTGGGAGTTAGGAGGTAGGAGTTAGGAGTTGGGAGTTGGGAGTTATGAGTTATGAGTTGGGAGTTAGGAGTTAGGAGTTAGGAGTTGGGAGTTAGGAGTTAGGAGTTGGGAGTTAGGAGTTAGGAATTTGGAGTTGAGAGTTATGAGTTGGGAGTTTGAAGTTAGGAGTTAGGAGTTGGGAGTTGGGAGTTATGAGTTATGAGTTGGGAGTTATGAGTTGGGAGTTAGGAGTTAGCAGTTAGGAGTTGGGAGTTAGGAGTTAGGAATTTGGAGTTGAGAGTTATGAGTTGGGAGTTTGAAGTTAGGAGTTAGGAGTTGGAAGTTAGGAGTTAGGAATTTGGAGTTGAGAGTTATGAGTTTTATATTACTGCTAGTTGCTAGCTTTAACCTTGGCAAGGTGGGTAGAATTTCTGCACTAAAACTTCTTTTGATGCCTAACTCATAACTCCTAACTCATAACTCCTAACTCCTAATTCCTAACTTCCCACTCTCAACTTATTCACTTACCGTAATAAACCCTAGCATTTCTGTATCCGATGTTTCGGAGATACTTATTCCATTCTTCTGCTTGTACTCGGTCAGCAAAAGGCCCTACTGCTACGTGGGGCCCTCGTGGTTGCGTTCTTTCCAGGACACCACCAGATCGTCCTAAATTTTGGCTGAACTGAGCTAAAGTCTGTCTAATTTGAGCCGCGATCGCAGGTAATTCTTGTGAAGTGGTGGGAATGGCTACAAAATATCTAGAGACTTGTTTTGGGATATTTGCAGAACGGCGATCGCTATTTCTATTACCTGCGTCAAAATAGCCTGTTTCCTGTCCGTTAGCAAAGCTGATAATTCGTGCGCCATAAATGCCTCGTGACTGTAACTCATTCACCCGTTGTTGGGCGTTGGATACTCTGCTAAAAACTCCTGATTGAATGACGTTACGTCCTTGATATTCTCGAACGTAAGCACTAGGTTCTAGGCGACGTATTTGTTCTAGGGTCTGGAAATCGCTAGCATCTACGAAAACTAAATAGCGTTCAAAGTTTTGGTTATATTGACTAAACTGTGTTGGTTGAGAAGGCTGAAAATTTTGTTCGGGTTGATAAATCTCTGTTGGTTGTGAAGGCTGAAAAACTTGTGCTGGTTCTAATGGCTGAGAGTATTGTTCGCTTTGATAAGTTTGTGCTGGTTCGGCTGGTGGTAACTGCGGCGATTCTTGAGCAAAGGGAACTGGCGGTAAAGGTTCAAATTCTTGGGTTAGTAGCAGTTTGCTATTGGAGATTTGTGCTTGTGCTGGAATAGAGTTGGCAAGCACTACAAAACATCCTCCCATTAACAAAGAGAAGATTTGAAATCGCACAAATTGACTTGGTATTGCACTAGACATAATTAATTAGAAAGTAATCTAAATGGCAATTTACGTCAGGAAATAATTAGTTTGCTGTTGTAGCAATTAGATAGCGTTAGTGTTAAATTACCTCATTTAGGTTCTAAACAATACATCTGTTACTAATCTTAGATAAGTAGGTGAGTGACAACTACCTATTTGGTTGCTGCTAAGCTTATCCACCCTCAAAGGATATGGAATTTCACCTTGACTGTTAACCGTCAACAGTCAACAGTCAACAGTCAACTAAAGCCCTTTGCCGGCAAGGCTTTGAAGAGTCTATGCTACAATTGGACAACCACGCAACTACCGTGTTGGGTTTGTATGAAAAAAGTCGTCGTCGGTCTTTCGGGTGGTGTTGACAGTTCCACCGCCGCTGCTATCCTGTACCATCAAGGCTATGAAGTAATTGGTTTGACCCTTTGGCTGATGAAAGGCAAAGGCCAATGTTGCTCTGAAGGTATGATCGACGCGGCTGGTATTTGCGAACAACTGGGCATTACCCACGAAATTGTGGATATTCGGGATGTCTTCCAAACGAATATTGTCGATTATTTGGTGACTGGTTACAGCGCTGGAATCACGCCTTTGCCTTGTTCTCAGTGCAATAAAACCGTGAAGTTTGGGCCAATGGTACAATATGCCCGCGAAAAATTGGGATGCGATGGCATTGCCACTGGCCATTATGCCCGAATTAATTATGATGAAGTCACTGGACGTTACCAGTTACTAAGGGCTGTTGACCGCAACAAAGACCAGTCTTATTTCCTTTATGATTTATCTCAAGATTTACTAGAAGCTAGTATATTTCCTTTGGGTGAATTGGAAAAAACTGATACCCGTCGTATCGCTGCTGAATACGGTTTACAAACTGCTGATAAGCCAGAAAGTCAAGACTTATGCTTGGTGGAAAGTAATGGTTCTATGCGGGCATTTCTAGATAAATATTTAGCTCCCAAACCAGGCGATATTGTGGATACCACGGGCAAAATTTTGGGAAAACATGATGGTGTTCATCACTACACTATTGGACAACGCAAGGGTTTAGGAATTGCCGCTGCGGAACCGTTGTATGTGGTTGAATTAGATGCGGTGAATAATCGAGTTGTCGTTGGCGATCGCACTAAAGTAACTCAGCCAGAATGTACTGTAGGACGAGTAAATTGGGTTTCTATTGCCGAACCATCAACTCCAATTCATGCCGAAGTGCAAATTCGCTATCGTTCCACACCTACACCCGTAACGGTGATTCCTCTGGAAAACTCCCGCGTGCGCTTGGTATTTGATGAACCGCAATTCAGCATCACACCCGGACAAGCTGCGGTGTGGTACGACGGAGAAAAAGTCTTAGGTGGCGGAATTATCGAACAGTTTATCTAATCTCAAGTTACTTCAAGTGCTCGATCGTTGACTGTAAACACTCAAGAGTCAAGACCTAGATTGGAGTAATTTATTTTTGGAGTTTTCTAATTCGTATAACTTTACATTTATTATACGGTAAATATATCAAGTTACCGTATAATTTTTGGAGTTGCGATCGCTTCCTTTGATTACCGTAGATAGCAACCAAAGGAAGCGGACTTTACGAAAACTCCTCAACGGATTGAACTCTGGAGAATTTACATGAGCTACAAGCATATTGAAGTCAAACCAGTGTCTGGTTTCATAGGTGCTGAAATCAGTGGCGTGGATCTTTCCCGTCCTCTGCACGATGAAGCAGTCCAAGAAATTCGGCAAACACTATTGAAGTGGAAAGTTGTATTCTTTCGGAATCAAAACATTGACCACGCTGCACAAATCGCCTTCACATCTCGTTTCGGCGAAGTAACCTACGCACATCCCCACGAAGATGAGCCTATCGAAGGTTTCTCACAAATCCTACCCATTGACCGCAGTCGCTACGAAAAGCGTAACGGTCTACGGCGTTCCAGCTACGAAAGCCGCTGGCATACCGATGTGACTGCCGTTGTCAACCCCCCTGCGGCATCAATTTTGCGTGCGGTTAACGTTCCCAGCATTGGTGGCGACACACAGTGGACTAATTTGGTTGCAGCTTACGAGGGTTTATCAGCACCCGTGCGCGCTCTTGCAGACACACTTAAAGCCGAACATCGTTTTAATGCGCGTTTGAATTTGCCTAGCAACAGCAAGATTGCCCAACGCATTGCGGCCAATCCCTTGGTTTCCATTCATCCAGTTGTTCGAGTTCATCCAGAAACCGGCGAACGTGCGTTGTTTGTAAACCCTGGCTTCACCTCCCACATTCTTGACGTGTCGCGACAAGAAAGCGACTTGCTGCTTGAATTATTCTTCAACCAGATTACCAAGCCTGCTTACACCACCCGCTTCCGCTGGAACAATGGTGATATTGCCTTCTGGGATAACCGCGCCACCTCACATTTAGCACCTCAAGATCTAGATCATATAGAAGTCGAGCGCGTACTCTACCGCACCACCATCACCGGCGACGTTCCAGTTGGAGTTGACGGTTTCCGCTCCCAAGTGGTTGAAGGTGAGGCTTTCAACAGTGAATTACCAACTGTTTTGAAGAACAAAGCCCAGCAACTAGAAGCCCAGCCAGTACTCTCATAAATCATTTACGTAGTAGGGTAGTACAACTAGCTGTACTACCCTAAACAATTCAAGCCCCAGTATCGACGATATGGGGTTAATCTAAAAAAATATTCCATAGAAGAGTGTTGACTGTTAACTGTGAACAGTCAACACCTTAGAGACCATTTATAAAGTAAATCTTAAGTAGGGTGTGCTACGGCTATGAAAGGATTTGGGACTTAGAGATAATGAAATTAAGCTGTAACGCACCATCCATCAATGCGCGGTGCGTTAGCCGCTAAGATAGTTATTTCGTGACCAATCATATCGAAAATATGCGCCTAACACACCCTACATTAATTTTATTTTCACTTTATAAATAACCTCTTCAACTGAATAATTTATTTTTCGCAGTTACGCTTTAGGCTCATTTGGTATTTTCAAGATTATTAATCCATTTAGAAGTATTGATTACCTGACTTATAAAAGTATCTTGGGCAACTAAAGTTGCTCGATGAAGTTCTTCACCAGTAGCACTACCTCCATTATTTTGAAATCCAAGGGTTCCTGTGGCGTCAGCAAGAAACTCTACAGAAAAACCCAAATGGGCGGCTTGTCTGGCGGTTGTGTCACAACACATTTGGGTCATGTATCCAGAGATAACGACGGTATCAATATTCCTCTCTCTGAGCCAAGCTTCTAATTCTGTTGCTGTAAAACTTCCTGGCAAATTTTTCTCGATCAGGAGATCGTAGGGATATTTGGCAATTTCCGGATGAAGTTCCCACTCTGGACTTCCCTTTTGAAAAATGGGAGAGTTTTCTAGCGGTTGTGTATGTCTAACAACAATCACAGGTATATTTCGCTCTTGAGCAATATTCATTACTCGAAGAATATTATCTAAACTTCCCGATGGATAGGTTATTGGTAGTTTACCAGTGAAGTATTCGTTCTGAACATCGATTACTAATAAGGCCCGTTTCATGTTAATTCTTGTCCCTGATAAGTAGAAGCAGGAAGCAGGAGGTAAAAGCCAGTCTCGATCGCGGTTTTAAACTTTTGTATTTTACATTATTTGTTTGAATAGAACGACTTGAAAAAACCGAACTATGTTAAGTAATGTAAAAAATAAGATTCGGTTCGTAGTAAGGACTTTAGTCCTTTTTTGAGAACCAAAATTCTCACTACAAAACTTTAATTATTTACCCTGTTCTACTTATATTTATGGTAAAAATACTGAATACCGAAATTATCCAATTTTAATTGTCAAAATTTTCTCATGAAATTAACTCAAAAACTGGGTATTTCCACTATAGGTGTTGTTCTCGGTTGCGCTAGTGTTAGTTTACCTTATGCAGCACAAGCAGCAACATTTCTCTTTGACGGAAGTGGTACACCCGACGCTGTTGGTTGGCGATTAGACAGTTTTCTGGGTGAATTACCGAATGATACGATAACAGTAATACCACAATTAACTGGTAAACCCAGTGATGTATTAAGTGTTAGTACTACCGGAACAGCAGTTCATCTGTATAGCAGAAACATTAATGCTACTAACTATATAATTTCGATGGGTGTAAAAGTACTGCGTTCTTCTTTCAATTCTTTTGACTATGGCTTGGGTTTATCACCCTTTGCACAACAATTTTTTGACACAAATGGTAATTATTTGGGTTCTAACTTAGATCGGGCTAATTCATTAACTATAGGCGAAAACAGTATACAGTGGTCTGACTTAGTAGGGGATAGCTTCGCAATCGATACTTCTGTTTTTCGTGAATATGCAATTAGCTATACAGATGGCAATCTGAATGTCTACGTGGATAAATCTTTTGACGACATTATTGCCGGTACTGCAACTCCTGTGCTAACACGTACTGGTGTAACACCACAAGACGAAAGTGTAGTTGGTACTGTTGCATTTGGCGACGGGTCTAATGACAGCATTTTTTTCCCCAATTGTTGTGTGAATTCAGCTTATGAATTGGATTTTATTCGATTTCAGTCACTTGATAACGCCACCTCAGTACCAGAACCCAATACTAACTTTGCTCTGGCATTCTTTGGACTTGGTAGCTTGCTCATAAACAAGAAGTTAGGATTTTTCCGAAGAAGATAATTTAAGGCACTTCCAAGTAAAAAAATATTCTATAGAAGACTCTACACTGTTGACTGTTGACGATTCACAGTTAAGAGTAAACAGTCAACTCTTTAACGGGAATAATTTATTTTTTGGAGTTCCTTACTGTACTCATACCGATTCAAAAAATGTTTGTGACAGATACCCCACCCGCCTGACGGCACCCTCCCCTTACTAAGGGGAGGGGTCTTGTCTATGTGTTGCATTATTTTTTCAAATTGGTATCAAGCAGGGTTACCAGAAAATTGAATCGCATTCTTCACTGACACTAAAAAGCGCCCTCCTTGATGGAGAGCGCTTTTGATTCTATTTAATTTTCAGTTCAGTGGACTAGGGCAAGGATTAACCGTTGATAGCAGGAGCGCTGATTGCAACAGGAGCCGCTTCGGCAGATGCCAAGTCTAAGGGGAAGTTGTG